>NZ_JAKUFQ010000039.1:0-46517 GCF_022663475.1 Bacillus cereus group sp. BfR-BA-01382 | reverse complement strand
GACTATCAGTTCATTGAAATGAAAGCTCCAACTGGCTATGATTTAAACGTTAAACCAATTCCTTTCACAATTACGAAAGGACAAACTCAAGTTACCTCTGTTACAGCTTTAAATAGTTTAACAACAGGTTCAATTGAGTTAACTAAAGTTGATATTGATCACCATGGAACACTTGAAGGTGCCATTTTCAATATTTTAGACCAAGATGGAAACGTCATCCGAGAAGGTTTAAAAACAGATCAACAAGGAAAAGTAATCATAAATGATTTGAAACCTGGTAATTATCAATTAGTAGAAACAAAGGCTCCTAAAGGCTATCAATTAGATGCATCACCAATAAAATTTACAATTGATAAAGCCCAAGCTACGCCACTACAAATTACAGTTTCAAATAAAAAGATTGAATCTTCTTCAGGTGGAGATGACAAGCCCGTTACTCCGCCAAATAAAGAAGAAAACAAAGGCACTGAAACATCTGAGAAACACGAAAACGGAACTTCCGAAGAAACATCGAATGAAACAGATAACAAACAGCAAGATGATCGAAATACGGATAAGCACCTTCCAAATACAGGTCATAAAGAAGATCCTACACAAACAGTAGGTATCGTTCTTCTACTAGCTGGATTATTAAGTATTTTAGCTAAAAAACGCAAAAAAAATTATTAATAATTTTTTCACACCCAATCAATCTCTCAATTGATTGGGTGTTTTTTTATACAAAAAGGACGATACATAAAGTATCGTCCTTTTAACGGGGTGAGGCTGCCCAAAAGTACGGAAAACCTTTGAACAGCCTCGTATTTTCATATGGATGCCTTACATATATCACTGATAATAATTATGAAATGCGGAAACATAATTACCATCAACTGATTCAAACATGAGGAATGAAACCCTACAGTGGTTCCATTCCTCTACATAATCTAAAGTTTGGGTACACTAGATTCATGCAATGTAGGGGCTTTCAGAGTAGAAAGCGAACCTTCGTTTAAAATGATAGCATACATATCTCCCTCAAAAATATGCAAATATGCATATATTGTTTTTATTTCTCAATGTCAGAATATTGAAAAACAAAAGACGCAAAGGTAAAATAAAGTCATTATCCGTCTTCTTTTGTCAGTCAGAGAGAATAGAAGAATAGGAGAGGAAAAAATGAGCAAATCATTGAAACAAAAAATAGTAAGCTCTTTGCTTGCTATATCACTTGCTGTTAGCTTAGCTCCAATTGGGCAAGCAAAAGCGGATTCCACTTCAGAAGTTCCACAAACTCCATCTATTACAAAACAAATTGATCCAAACCGCGCCATTGAACATGTTCGTTTCTTATCTGAAACAATTGGGCCTCGACCCGGTGGAACAAAATCCGAAGAATGGGCTTCTCGTTACATTGGTATGCAGCTTAAATCAATGGGTTATGACGTAGAATATCAGCCATTTCAGGTGCCCGATCAATACGTTGGATTCATTGAATCACCACTATCAACAAAACGTAATTGGCAAGCTGGTGCTGCTCCTAATGCACTAATATCTACAGAAGCTATTACAGCTCCCCTTATCTTTGTTCAAGGTGGGACAAAATTAGAAGATATTCCAAATGAAGTAAACGGTAAAATTGTTTTATTTGAAAGAGGAACGACAGTTACAGATTATAATAAACAAGTTGAAAATGCTGTTAGCAAAGGTGCAAAAGGTGTTCTTTTATACAGTTTAATTGGCGGACGCGGAAATTATGGACAAACCTTCAATCCCCGCCTAACGAAAAAGCAATCTATCCCTGTCTTTGGTCTTGCTTATGCGCAAGGAAATGCATTTAAAGAAGAAATCGCTAAAAAAGAGACAACAATTCTTTCCCTAAAAGCGAGACATGAATCTAAATTAACATCTCTAAATGTTATCGCAAAAAAGAAACCAAAAAAGAGTACGGTTAATGAAAAAGCAGTCGTTGTAAGCTCGCACTATGATAGTGTTGTTGGAGCACCTGGCGCAAATGATAATGCTTCTGGAACTGGATTAGTATTAGAACTAGCTCGTGCTTTTCAAAATGTAGAAACTGATAAAGAAATTCGCTTTATTACCTTTGGTTCTGAAGAAACTGGATTACTTGGTTCGGATTATTACGTTAATAGTCTATCCCAAAAAGAACGTGATCGTATTTTAGGCGTCTTTAATGCTGATATGGTTGCAACAAATTATGATAAAGCAAAGAATTTATACGCTATGACACCTGATGGCTCTACAAACTTTGTAACAGATGCTGCCTTGCAAGCAGGTAAACAATTAAATAATGACCTCGTTCTTCAAGGGAAATTTGGCTCCAGTGATCACGTACCGTTTGCTGAAGCTGGTATTCCTGCTGCTCTATTTATTTGGATGGGTGTCGATAGTTGGAATCCATTAATCTATCATATCGAGAAGGTATACCATACACCCCAAGATAACGTATTAGAAAACATTTCACCTGAACGAATGAAAATGGCATTAGACGTTATCGGAACAGGAGTTTATAACTCGCTTCAAAAACCTATTACTCAAACTGAGCAGAAAGCTGCTTAATCAATAAAAGACCACTGATTTTTATCAGTGGTCTTTTATTGAGAAAAAATATATATGCATAAAAGCATATTTTATCCTACTCATTATCGTATACAATATTAACTGTAACAACACCGATTACAACTAATAAGGAGGCTTTTTCTATTATGAAAAAAATGATTTTAGTAGGTGCGTTAACTTTAGCAGGAATTACCGGAGCTACCGCGTTTATTCCTGAAACAAAAGTCGCTGCTGCCGCTCAAGAACAAAGCTTTACAAAATTTTATTCTTTGCAAACTGGAGGTAGTTCTGAACAAGAACCTATTTTCCTTCAAAAAGGACAAGAACTAACAATTCATCCTAACAGCAAAACTCCTAGTTACAGTGTTTATGACTCAAATCATAACCTTATTGGGCGTTATTCTGATGGTTACGGCCGAATTTTCACTGCAAAAACAGATGGAAATATGTATGTTCAATTTCATGCACCTTACGTTTACTATAGTCCTGTTAGTTTTTCTGTTACTTATACAATCCAATAAAATAAGGGGCCTTTCTCAGGGGCCCTTTATTTTGCTTCCCAATTCACTTTTACAAAACCATCTTTCACCATTAAACCACTTATATTGAATACATACTTTTCATTTGCTTTTAATGTAGCTTTAAAAGTACCTTTTTTCGATTCACAAATCTCCTTTAATTCCTTTATCCCTTCTCCTTGTCTTTCATACAAGCTAAAGCATAAGTTACCACGCTTTGCATCTGTTTCATAAGAAAATGTTACTTCTGTATCTTTTGCATACTCAAGTTCAATATCTTTCCCAGCAATATCCCATGATGAGAATTTTGCCTCGTAACTTGTCTCCCCTTTCTTCTCATTTTCTAAATATATATCACCAGCTCTCCACATATCATCTAACGTTTGAACGAAAGCAAAGCCGCTAAGTAATACAAACATCGCACTTGCAAATATAACAACTAATGTTACCTTTTGCTTTTTCATACCCTTCATCGTATATTCTCCTTCTACTTTCCGGCTATTTCTGCGTGTCATATATAACAAAACTCCAATAAAAAATGGCAATATAATCGCTATAACACTCCACCACTTACTTATTCCACGCGTTTTCGCATCTGTATATACCCATGATGCTACACATACTAAAAGTGCTATAAAAGCCAAAAACATTGTAATCCCAGCTATCTCAAATACTACAAATGGATTAGCGAACCCTATCATGTAATTTATACTCCTTCTTTAAAAATGCCTGTATGACAACATATATAGGAATGTATATGTGCATCATAATAACTATCGTTATAATGACAGATATTTTATGATCCAAATGACTAACAAACTGCTCTAGGGTGACTGTTAATACAATCATCCAAATAGCATGAATGAAAACAACCCATCTCTTTTCTAATTTTCGAGCATTTCGCACGCTCTGTTTCGTATGGTTTATTAGCTCTTCGTTAGGAACCATCTCTCCCGCTAAGCTACTTTTTATCTTCTGATCAAACTTATCTTCCGTCATAAACGAACCCCTCCAAATGTTCTCGAATTTGCTTCTTCGCATAATTAAGGCGGTATTTCACTGTACCAATCGGTATATTTAATATTTCACTCATTTCTTTATAAGAATATTGTTCATAATAGTAGAGTACGAGCACAGTTTTATACTTTTCATTCAATAACTGTATAACTTCCCGTATCATTTCCGCTTCCACTTTTTGAATACATTCTTCTGATATATTTACTTCATCTGCGAAATCTATTTCTCCACCATCTTCTTTATGAAACAAATCCAATATTCGATCTTTCCACCTTTTTTTCTTACGATAAAAATCATAAAACGTACGAACACAAATTGTAGCAATCCATTTTTTATAATTATCCACATAGGAAAGTTGATGCCTTGATGAAAAAACCTTTATCCACGTCTCTTGAAAAATATCTTCCGCATCTTCTTTCGTTTTCGCTAACTTATAGCATAAGGAATATATTTGCTGCTTATATATATCAATTAATTCTTCTACCTTTTCTTCCATCATAAGCCTCCTGTCATTTATATAAGACGACGCAAATTATCCTTTTGTTTGATAAAATTTTATTTTTTTATTATCTCCATACAAAAAGGCAATCACAACATCATGTGATTGCCTTTTATTTAAAAACGAAAGTCCGCTTCCGCTTTTCTTTATTGTCTAGCTCCAGCGGCTAGAATACTCGGTGGCTTCGCGCCTTCCTCCGAGGCAAAGTACGCCTCTCTGTCAGGAGCTCCATCCCCCTCCTATTCTGAACGAGTCGGCTCCGCTTTTCTTTATGTCCAGCTCTGCCTCCTAGCCCCTTCTGTCTAAGAACCTTCCCCACGAGAAGATAAAATGCATCTTCTGTGGGAAAGAACCTTAGCCTTCGGGACTAAACAGTCGGCTCCGCTTTTCTTCATTACATTTTTTCTGGTGCAGATACTCCTACGATTGCTAATGCATTTTGAAGCGTAGTGCGTACTGCTTTCATTAACTCGTAACGAGCTTTACTTAATTCTAAGTTATCTTGGTTTAATACTTTTTCTGCATTGTAGAAGCTGTGTAATGCTGCTGCTAATTCAAATGCATAGCTTGTAATGCGGTGTGGCAGACGTTTTTGTGCTGCATCCGCAACTACAGCTGGGAATTCACCAAGCTTTTTCAGTAACTCTACTTCTTTCTCAGAAGTAACAAGTTTGTAATTCACGTCTCCATCTGCAGCTAATCCTAACTCTTCACCTTGACGAAGGATACTGCATACACGAGCATGAGCATATTGTGCATAGTATACTGGGTTTTCATTAGATTTTGATACAGCTAAGTCCATATCGAAGTCCAAATGAGAATCACCACTACGCATTGCGAAGAAGTATCGCATTGCGTCCACGCCTACTTCTTCCATAAGCTCACGAAGTGTAACTGCTTTACCTGTACGCTTACTCATTTTCATTTTTTCACCATTTTGGTATAGTTGTACCATTTGGATGATTTCTACTTCAAGTGTTTCTTTATCGTAACCTAGCGCTTGAATAGCAGCTTTCATACGAGGAATGTAACCGTGGTGGTCAGCACCCCAAATGTTGATTAGCTTATCGAAACCACGCTCTAATTTATCGCGATGGTAAGCAATATCTGGCGTTAAGTATGTGTAAGAACCGTCATTTTTAATTAATACACGGTTTTTGTCATCACCGTAAGTCATTGAACGGAACCAAGTTGCTCCGCCTTCTTCAAAGATTTCGTCACGCTCTTTTAATACAGTAAGTGCAGCATCGATTTTTCCGTTTTTGTATAATGATGTTTCTGAGAACCATACATCAAATTTAACACGGAAGCTCTCTAAGTCTTTTTGAAGTTTTGCTAACTCATATTTCAAACCGTATGAACGGTAGAATTCATAGCTTTCTTCAGCATCAGCTTTTGCGTAACGATCGCCAAACTCTTCAGCTAAACGTTTACCGATTCCAATGATATCCGCACCATGGTAACCGTCTTCTGGCATTTCTTTATCTAAACCTAAAGCTTGCATGTAACGAGCTTCAACAGAAAGAGCTAAGTTATGAATTTGGTTACCAGCATCATTAATATAGTACTCACGAGATACATCGTATCCTGCTTTTGCTAATACGTTACATAAAGTGTCACCCACTGCCGCACCACGTGCATGTCCTAAGTGAAGGTCACCTGTTGGATTCGCAGATACGAACTCAACTTGTACTTTTTCACCTTTACCAGTGTTCGTTTCACCGTAAGCTTCACCAGCGTTTACGATTGTTGGAATTAAATCTGTTAAGTAGCTATTATCCATATAGAAGTTAATAAAACCAGGACCAGCGATTTCGATTTTTTCAATAGAAGCTTTTGCTTTATCGAAGTTTGCAACTAGTTCTTCTGCAATCATACGAGGTGCTTTTTTCGCAACGCGTGCAAGTTGCATTGCCATGTTTGTAGAGAAGTCACCATTTGTTTTATCTTTTGGAGATTCTAATACAACGTTTGGAATCTGTTCTTCTGTCGCTAATTCTGCCTTTAATACAGCAGCTTGAATTTCTTCTTTAATCAATCCTTTTACCTGTTCTAAGGAATTCATTATTTTGCCTCCTTCAAATTAATTGTAATTGTATATCTGCCAGCTTCTTGTTCACTTAGAAGCAATGCGTACGTTAAGAAGAGTTGTCCTTTTTTCTTTTCATCCGACCATTTAAAAAGAACGTTATCAGTTTTCGTTTGCAGTGCAAACGTACCAAGTTCACTCGTATACGTACCCGTTGTCCATTCACCTTTCACATGCGTCTGACGCATAGAAATAGCACCTGAACGCATAATGAGAACTTGTTCATCTTGAATTTTAATAATTGTTTTCACTTCGCCTTGTTCGTTCGGCTCCTGGAATGTTACATATGTACCTTGACCTTTTACATAGTATTGACCATTTGCTTCAAAAGCAACGGTTTCCTTCCTCGCCCCTTCACGGATTTCTGTTACGAAATGAACGTGTACCGGCAAGCCTGCAAGTTGTTTCTTCACGTCTTGCACACCTTTCAAATGTTATAGATATTAAATACTACTTATAATAAATCACTTTTCCTATCATATCAAAAAAAGACGCTGTCTGTCTGCTGAAAAATCAGGAAAACTCCATTTCAAAAAATAATTCCCTCCTACTTTATTTCATATGATAAAATATTTTTTAAATCTAAATATTCTTTTAATTATAGAGGTGAATTCAATGATACCAACAAAGTTAAAAAAGGGTGATGAAATACGCGTGATTTCACCATCCTGTAGTTTAAGTATTGTTTCAAATGAAAATAGAAAACTTGCTATAAAAAGATTAACTGACATGGGCTTTCAAGTGACATTCTCAAAATATGCCGATGAGATAGATCGATTTGCTTCCTCTTCTATTTCTTCCCGCGTCCAAGACCTCCATGAAGCATTTAGAGACCCTAATGTAAAAGCTATTTTAACTACACTTGGCGGATACAACTCGAATGGTTTATTGAAATATCTCGATTTTGATTTAATTCGTGAAAAACCAAAACTTTTCTGTGGTTATTCTGATATTACTGCCTTAAATAATGCAATTTACGCAAAAACGGGTCTCGTTACATATTCAGGTCCCCACTTCTCTTCATTTGGAATGGAAAAAGGACTCCATTACACGGCTGATTACTTTTTACAATGCTTAACCGCTAATGAGCCTATTGAAATCATTCCGGCGGAAACGTGGAGCGATGATTCTTGGTATATGGATCAGAAAAATCGAGAATTTATTAAAAATGAAGGGTATGTTCCAATTCAAAAGGGGGAAGCGACAGGAGAAATTATCGGTGGCAATATGAGCACACTTAATTTACTACAAGGCACACCATATATGCCAAACTTAAAGGGCAAAATTTTATTCCTTGAAGAAGACAGTTTAACAGGAAAATCGACACTTAAAACTTTTGATCGCTATCTACATTCCCTTATGCAGCAACCTAATTTTGAACATATAACAGGTATTGTAATAGGAAGAATGCAAAAAGAAGCAGAATGTACGATAGCGGACATTCAAGAAATGATTGCTTCAAAACCTGAACTTGCACATATTCCTATTATTGCAAACGCAAGTTTCGGGCATACAACCCCGATTTTCACTTTCCCAATTGGTGGACGTGCAAAAATTATTTCTAACAAAGAAAAGACATCTATCACTATTTTAGCGTACTAAAAAAGGAGCGAATGAGTCGCTCCTTTTATGGTTTTTCTATTTTTTGCAACGCTTTTTGCGGGATTGACTCTTTCGTTATTTCAGCCCATCCTTTTCCTTGCATACCTTTTGCATAAATTTTTATAAAAGCACCTGCATGCAATTCACGATTTACCATTCTTTTAATAATTTGTTGATTTCCGTCCTCTGTATACCCTTTAAATGTATACAAATACTCACCGTCTTTTTTCTCACCTTTATCTACAACCGCATAATAATCTTGTATTTCTTTATTTGAAAAGAAGTTGTCTACAAAAGCATGTACACCTTCTGTTTTTGTATTCAAATAATACGCTGTTCCCCCTAAAATAATGGCGAATACAGCTAAAACTTTAATGACCAATTTCATACATGCGCCTCCTGTTTTACACTTCTTTCTCACTAATGTTATGTCTATACCTGTATTATACGGAAAAGGGTATACTATACTCTATCGAAAAGTCTTACACAATCCTTACATTATTGTAAGGGATTTTTTCTTACAGCAAGTTCCCAAGAAAAAATTTTTCCGTTTCATACACTTTTATATTATTATTGAATGATACGAATTTTTATTACAAAAATCAAAGGAGACAGTTTTCAAATGGCTATCTTGCAAGGTTTAGCACTATTACTTGTTGTACTTTGTCTATTTACATTTTTCAGTTACCGTGCGCCTTATGGAATGAAGGCGATGGGTGCTTTAGCTAATGCAGCAATCGCAAGTTTTCTTATTGAAGCATTTCACCGTTATATAGGTGGAGAAATGTTTCACAATGACTTTTTACAATCAGTAGGAGAAGCTTCTGGTAGTATGAGCGGTGTTGCAGCAGCGATTTTAGTCGCATTAGCAATCGGTGTTTCCCCCGTATACGCTGTTTTAATTGGTATCGCTACTAGTGGATTCGGTATTTTACCAGGATTTTTCGCTGGATACGTTTGTGCCTTCGTCGTGAAATTTCTCGAAAAGAAATTACCAGCTGGTGTGGAATTTTTAGCAATCCTATTCATCGCTGCACCAATCTCACGTGGAATGGCAATGCTTATGGATCCGCTCGTTAACGCAACACTTGGTAAAATCGGTTCTATGATTTCAGTTGCAACTACAGAGAGTCCTATCATTATGGGTATTATGCTTGGTGGATTAATAACAGTTATTTCTACCTCTCCACTGAGTTCTATGGCACTAACTGCAATGCTTGGATTAACAGGTTTACCAATGGCAATTGGTAGTCTTGCCGTAGCAGCTTCAGCCCCGATGAACTTTATTTTCTTTAAACGATTAAAAATTTGTTCAAAGAAAGATACAATTGCTGTAGCAATCGAGCCTTTAACACAAGCCGATGTTGTCTCAGCAAATCCAATTCCAATTTATATGACAAATTTCGTTGGCGGTGCACTTGCCGGTATTATTACATCGCTATTCCAGCTTGTTAATAATGCACCAGGAACAGCATCACCGATTCCAGGTCTTCTCGTCCTATTCGGATTTAATGACGTTATAAAAGTAACGATTGCTGCTGTACTATGTGGAATCGTTACCACTATTATCGGATACATCGGATCTATTGTGTTCCACAAATATCCGATCCGCTCTGCTGATGAAATTCGCGGCGTTAATTCGGAAGAGAAAGTTGCATAAGAAAAAGAGTTATTCTCACCTTTTGAGAATAACTCTTTTTTTCATGTCTTGCCATGGTAAATAAGATTATATCGACGATTTATATATATATCGACTTACCGACACATTCTGAGCGAGCCGCTTCCGCTTTTACTTCACCCAACCGAGCAGCATTTCCCGCACGAATTTGCTTGCTGCGACTGGTGTTTGATCACTATGGTCGTAGACCGGAGCTACTTCTACTAAGTCTGCTCCAACTACATTTATATTTGAATTTGCAATTGCTACGATGGAATCTAATAATTCTTTAGATGTAATACCGCCAGCTTCTAACGTTCCTGTTCCTGGAGCGTGAGATGGGTCTAATACATCAATGTCGATTGTGACATAGACTGGGCGTCCAGCAAGTTTCGGTAATACTTCTTTTAACGGTTCTAATACGTCAAATTTATATAAGTTCATACCTACTTCTTTCGCCCATTCAAATTCTTCCTTCATTCCAGAACGAATTCCGAAAGAATATACGTTTTCCGGACCAATTAAATCACACACTTTACGAATTGGTGTAGAGTGGGATAAAGGCTCCCCTTCATACGATTCACGTAAATCAGTATGAGCATCCATGTGGATGATTGCTAAATCCGGATATTTTTTTGCCATTGCCTTAAAAATTGGCCAAGACACTAGGTGCTCACCGCCGAGACCTAGTGGAAACTTATCGGCATCTAAAAGTTTTGATACATACTCTTCAATCATGTCTAAACTGCGTTGTGCGTTTCCGAATGGTAATGGGATATCACCCGCATCAAAATATTTTACCTCTTCTAATTCACGATCTAAATATGGGCTATATTCTTCAAGACCGATTGATACTTCACGAATACGTGCAGGACCAAAGCGAGAACCTGGACGGTAACTTACTGTCCAATCCATAGGCATCCCGTAAATAACTACCTTTGACTCTTCAAAACTTGGATGACTTTTAATAAATACTTTACCTGAATAAGCTTCATCAAAACGCATATTCTTTTCCTCCTTATGTGGAACTTAAGGTATCCCAACCTTTCATTATTTCTCAAATTTGGAGCGAACTGCTCCTCTTTCTCGATTTACCGGTGTCTTCTTTTTTAACAATAAGAAGACGATTTTCTTTACAGGAGTGTAAGTAGCTAGCATGTTCAAGTCTTCTGGACAAACACCTTAAATGAGCTACCTACACTTTATTTGTTCAAACTCGATTTCTTACTTAATTAAATCGCCAACAAATTTCGGTAATGCGAATGCTGCATTGTGTAATTCTTTTGTGTAGTATTTCGTTTCGATTTCGTGGAAACGCTCTTCACTTACTTCTAATGGATCATGTTTTTTAGATCCAATTGTGAACGTCCAAAGACCACTTGGGTAAGTTGGGATGTTCGCTGTGTATAAACGAGTAATTGGGAAAATCTCTTTTACGTCTTTAAACACAGTTGTAATTAGTTCTGGTGTGAACCAAGGGTTGTCCGTTTGTGCAACGAAAATACCATCTTCTTTTAACGCTTTAGAGATTCCAGCGTAGAAACCTTTCGTAAATAAGTTTACTGCTGGGCCTACTGGCTCAGTAGAATCTACCATAATTACGTCGTATTCATTTTCGCTTTCTGCGATGTGTAGGAAACCGTCTCCTACTTTTACTTCTACACGCTCATTATCTAATGCGCCTGCAATTGATGGTAAGTATTGTTTAGAGTACTCAATTACTTTTCCATCGATTTCAACAAGAGTTGCTTTCTTTACACTTGGGTGTTTTAACACTTCGCGAATAACACCGCCATCGCCGCCGCCAACAACTAATACGTTTTCAGGGTTTGGATGTGTAAATAAAGGTACGTGCGCTACCATTTCGTGATAAACGAACTCGTCCTTTTCTGTTGTCATAACCATGCCGTCTAAAATAAGCATGTTTCCGAACTCTTCCGTTTCAACCATATCAAGTTTCTGGAATTCTGTTTGCTCCGTATGTAATGTGCGGTTAATACGCGCCGTAATCCCAAAATGTTTTGTTTGTTTTTCAGTGAACCATAGTTCCATCGTACAATCACGCCTTTCAATGCAAATTTATAATAGGGACATCATTAATGTCCCCTAACAAAAATAAAACAAAACATCCAAAATGTATAGTTAAAAGTACAAAAATACCGAAAATATATTTTAGTCAGAGGGTTCTAACATATGTGTATAAAGAAAACCCTTTCTTAAGAAAGGGTTTTCTTCTCTAGTTCTACTGGTTTACGAATTGGAATTAAGATCATAATACAACCAACTAACACAACAATTCCCCCAACTAAAAATGGGCTTTGTGGTGAAACTGTGTGCCCGATAACTCCTGATAAAATTGGAGCAATCGCACCACCTAACCAACGAACAAAGTTATAAACACCTGACGTAACAGATCTTTCATAAGGTGAAATATCCATTACATAACTTGTATATAATGCATTGTTTAAGCCAGATGCCAATCCTGATAAAACGATAAGAGTAATTTGTAACCACATAATTTTCACAAAGAATAGTGCAATTAAGAAAATCGCAAATACGAGTAAACTCCCCTTCAATAATGTTTTTGGTTCATATTTCCCTTCTAGCTTATGTGCTAAAATTGCAGAACCGTAAGCTAACGCCAGTCCCCATCCGCAAAATACAAAGCCTAATTGAATAGCTGATAAATGCATAATAAGTGGTGAATATGCTAACACAACAAAAAATCCGTAGTAGTATAGCATCCCTGAAATAGCACCTTGCATAAATGGTTTATACTTCACCAAGTTAAGTAATTCCCCTACGCCAGCAGCCTTACGCTTCACCTTTCGCTCTGGTTCTTTTACAAAAAAGAATACTAAAATAAATGCTAAGAAAATTAAAATACTCGTCGCGAAAAACGGATAACGCCAAGAATGTCCACCTAGTATTCCACCCAATAACGGCCCCCCAGCCATACCTAAGCCGATAGCTGCTTCGTATAATCCTACTGCTTCATGAACTTCTTTACTTAATGCTATTAACAGTGTCATTGCTGTCGCAAAAAACATCGCATTTCCTAATCCCCATCCAGCACGGAAAAGAGATAATTGAGCAATCGTTTGCGATATACCGCATATAAACGCAAATACAGTCACAATTGCAAGACCGATTGTCATCATTCGTTTATCACCAAATCTCGATGCAAATATACCAGCTGGTAACATCATGATTGCCATCGTTAAAATATAAGCGGTAAATAACATTTCAACTTGCCAATGCGTTGCACCAATTTTCTCAGCAATAATCGGCAAGATTGGGTCAACTACCCCTATACCCGAAAAGGCAAGAAAGGTAGCTACCACTGTAATCAATCTCCCTAGTTTTTGTTTGCTCTCCATTTTGATTGCTCTCCTTTTGTGCTCTCTAAAAATGTTACTGCACGATGTAAACTATCTTCGAGTTCTGCCTTTACACGTTGCATTTGCTCCATTTTTTCGTCTAACGTTTGCACTTGTTTTTCAAGCATATCTTTAATTTCTTGAATCACTTCACGATCACGAGGGTTCTCGCTATTTCTTCTTTGCTCCATTCTTTCTTTTAGTGATAAGAAATGTTGCATTTCTTGAAGTGTGATTCCTAGCACTTCTTTCGCTTCTACAATTCTTTTAATTCTGGCAATATCCTCATCCGTATACAGACGAATATTCCCCTCACTACGTTCTGGGGGATGAATTAAACCAATTTCCTCATAATAACGAAGTGTACGTTTTGTTAAACCGACTTGCTTTGTTACTTCATCAATTTTATACATGTTTATTCCTCCCTTCACTCAATTATTACATTTTACGTTAACGTTAACTTTTCTGCAACTGTTAGACTTTTGTAAATGTTTGTCATATTCAATTGTATTTTCCCTAAAGCAGTTTCATAATGAAAGAAAAGAGATAATAAGGAGATTTTCATATGAGTAAACCACTTATTTTTGCTCACCGCGGAGTAAAAGGAACACATCCCGAAAATACGATGATTGCCTTCCAAGAAGCTGAACGCATTGGCGCTCACGGAATTGAACTCGATGTCCACCTATCAAAAGATGGTGAACTTGTCGTAATTCACGATGAAACCGTCGATCGTACAACAAATGGCGTTGGACTTGTTTCTGAAAAAACGGTAGAGGAATTACAATCATTGGACGCTGGTAGCCATAAAGCCCCTTCTTTCCAAGAAGCAAAAATTCCAACGTTGCGCGAGGTTTTCATTTGGCTTTCCACAACGAACTTACAACTAAATATTGAATTAAAAACAGATGTTATTCATTACCCAAATATTGAGGAAAAAGTTGTTGCACTTGTGCGTGAATATCATCTTTCAAATCAAATTGTATTTTCATCATTTAACCATGACTCTGTTTCATTATTAGCAGAAATTGCTCCTGAAATTCCAAGAGCAATTTTATATGATACACCGATTGCTGATCCAATTGCCGAAGCAAAACATAGAGAAGCAAGTGGATTACATCCAAACTTCCAGCTATTAACGAAAGAATTTGTGCAGTTAGCACAAGAGCAAGGATATGTTTTCCGTCCATATACAATTAACGAATACAAAGATTTACAAACTATGATTGATTATGGTGTAGATGTCATCATTACCGATTGGCCAACACGTGCCTTTGAGCTCCTTTCTTAATGGAAGGGGCTTTTTTATTTTCGAAATTTCATTGTTTAAAATAAACGAAAACCCTCAATACTAATACAATAACGCTTGTATTAATGAGGGGCTGAAAAAAGATGGATCAAACTATGAATCCAAAACTTAAAAAATATAAACGTCTTTTCTTCACCGCAATGTTTTCTTGCGTCCTTTTCTTCGTTTTTTCTTTTTTTGTTATTATTATAGTTGCAAAAATTATGGGACCTCCTCCTGTTGCGGTCCCGCAAACAAGCGTCTTTTACGCAAACGATGATACCGTTATTGGACAAAGTAACGAAATTCAAAAACGTTACAATGTCTCTCTTAATGAAATTTCACCTTATGTAAAAGAAGCGACCCTTTCTATTGAAGATCAAAGATTTTATAAACATCACGGCTTCGATTTAAAACGGATTGCAGGTGCAATTGTTGCTGATTTAAAAGCAATGGCAAAGGTACAAGGAGCTAGTACAATTACACAACAATACGCGCGTAATCTGTATTTAGATCATGATAAAACGTGGAAACGGAAATTATTAGAGGCAATGTACACTGTCCGCCTTGAAGTAAACTATAATAAAAATCATATTTTAGAAGGATATTTAAATACAATTTATTACGGACATGGAGCTTATGGCATCGAAGCTGCGTCCCGTCTATATTTCGATAAAACAGCAAAAGAGTTAACATTAGCAGAAGCTAGTATGCTCGCAGGTATCCCAAAAGGACCAAGTGTCTATTCTCCCTTTTTGAAAGAGGATCGTGCTAAAGGACGACAAGCCCTCATATTAGATGAAATGGTAGAACAAGGATATATTACGAAGCAACAAGCAGCCTTAGCGAAGAAAGAGCCACTAACTTTTGCCTCATTAGATACGAAAAAAGTAGCAGAGGTCGCACCATATTTCCAAGATGCTGTACAAGCTTCACTTCTTCGTGATGTTGGATTAGACGAACAAGCTTTACAACGAGGTGGCTTGCGAATTTATACAACGCTAGACCCTAAACTACAAGCTGTAGCAGAACAAGCTGTAAAAGATCATATACCTGACACAACAAACATACAAACTGCTCTCGTCTCTATGAATCCAACGACAGGTGAAGTGGCTGCTCTTGTTGGCGGAACTGATTATACTACGAGTCAATTTAACAGGGCTACACAAGCCATCCGTCAGCCTGGTTCTACATTTAAGCCATTTCTATATTATGCGGCATTAGAACGAGGATTCACACCTGCTACGCGCTTAAAAAGCGAATATACTGTATTCACCTTAGGTGACGGTGTTTCAAAGTATAAACCGAAGAACTATAAAGATTATTATGCCGATGATTTCGTAACGATGGCACAAGCTCTCGCAGTCTCTGATAACATATATGCTGTGAAAACGAATTTATTTTTAGGAGATGACGCGCTTGCAAAAACAGCGAAACAATTTGGAATTACAAGTGCATTAAAAGATGTGCCTTCTCTAGCTCTCGGTACATCACCAGTAAAACCAATTGAAATGGTCAACGCTTATAGCATGTTCGCAAACGGTGGAAAAGAAGTAAAACCTACTTTCATTCGCCGCATTATGGATCATGAAGGAAATATATTATACGATGCTCATTTAGAGAGTAAACAAGTTCTCGACAAGAGCAAAGCGTTTGTAATGGAAGAAATGATGACTGGTATGTTTAATAAGAAACTAAGCAGTTATGCTGCTGTAACTGGCCAATCGATGTTATCAAAATTATCAAGAACATATGCCGGAAAATCTGGTTCTACTGAAACGGATAGTTGGATGATCGGATTTACTCCGCAAATCGTAACTGGTGTATGGGTCGGATACGATCAACCTAAATCTATTTCAAACGTAGCAGAACAAGGATATGCGAAGAAAATATGGACTGATACGATGGAGAAAGGCTTAGATGGACAGCCAAAAAAAGAATTTAAACAACCAGGTGACGTCGTAGCGGTTAATATCAACCCAGAGAACGGTAAAATTGCTACAAAAAATTGTCCTATTTCTGTGAAAATGTACTTCGCTAAAGGTACCGAACCGACTGAATATTGTATGGATCACGTCGATGATAAAGAAGAATTTGAAAAAACGACTGAAGAAAAGAAAAAAACAAGTTGGTGGAAAAAATATCTTCCTTGGTAAAAAAAATAGCTGACGGGCATCCGTCAGCTATTTTTTATTCACTTAATAATGCACGGCGCAATTCTTCACCAGATTCGTTCCAAATCGCTTCATTATGTTCTTTCAAGAACGTACCAAGTACTTTTTTAGATGATTCATCCATATGGTCAACCATAATGTGACGCTTCATTGATTTATCCATTTTGTTTACGTGTTCTGGAAGTGATTTATATCCGCGGCGAATCTCACGGTCAACTGTCATTTCACAAGCTGTTACACCTGCGTAATACGCACCTGTCGCAGTTCTTTCAATCGTTACCCAAACAAGCCAAAATGGTTTTCCGTTTGGAACTTCATCTTTATTTGTTAAAAACTTAATACCTTTTTCTACTGTACTACGCGCATGCATCGCACCGATATCAACGAATGCAGTCTTCTCTAGTACATCAACAAATACAGGTGAAATGTTTTCTAAGCTTAATGCCCCAACACCAAATCCACCATGTCCATCTGTTGAATCATTTTTCACGATATTAAAACCGATTTTTTTCTTTTTCTCTGTCATATGTAAAATCCTCCTCACTTAAAAATTATAAAAGGCCAAAAATAGGCGCAATGATGCTATCTAAAAATACAAATACATGCGGAATAACTACCTGAAAAATAGGTTGAATTGTGTAATTACTAAGCGGTGTAATAACGAGAATTAATAACGCAATTGCCCCGTATTTTTCATACTGTGTCATTTTCGCGCGAATATTTGCTGGTGCTAAATCTTCCACTACGCGATACCCATCAAGTGGTGGGATCGGTAATAAGTTAAATACAAGTAAAACGATATTCAGCATAATAAAAATCTGGAAAAATTGAGCTAACGTATCTGCTACTGCAGATGGAATTGAGTATAATACACCAAATTTTAATAAGCTATACCAAATAATTAAACCAATTGCACTTAAAATTAAGTTACTAATCGGCCCTGCAATTGAAACTAATATGCCTGCAAGACGCGGTCTTTTAAAGTTATATGGGTTAACAGGAACCGGTCTTGCCCAACCGAATCCAAGAATTAATACTGCAATCAAACCGATAGGGTCTAAATGAGCCATCGGTGATAACGTTAAACGCCCTTGTCTCTTTGCTGTATCGTCCCCAAATTTATATGCAACATATGCATGTGCAAATTCATGAACGGATAATGCAATAATAATCGCCATTGCTACCAACGGAATTTCGTGCAATGGATATCTAAATAACTGATCCATACTTCATCTCCTCTTCCATATGTCAAAAAAAGAAATTATTTGTTTTTTCGATTGTTCTTCCCCATAATCCGCTATAATAAGAGTGTAACTTACATAAAAGGAGCGATTGTACATGCCATACGTAACAGTGAAAATGCTAGAAGGACGCACAGAAGAACAAAAGAAAGCTCTTGCTGAGAAAGTAACAGCAGCAGTAAGCGAAACAACTGGTGCTCCTGAAGAAAACATCGTTGTTTTCATCGAAGAAATGTCTAAAAACCATTATGCAGTTGGCGGAAAACGATTAAGCGACAAATAATTTCAAGTTTTTTCATAAGAAGTAGCCATTAGCTGCTTCTTATTTCTTTCCTTCTAACAACTCAATAATTCTCTCTTTATATTTTCCTTTTCTTCCATCTTCATAGATTAAATCATGTGGATAGAATAACTTTTGATCCGTTCTTTTCTTACCTGTAATCGCCTCAACAATATCCGATTCACGTGAAAGCTCTCTAAGCTCTCCGTTTGGCATAAGAAGCAGGATTGGCAGACGCTCTTCTTCTTCTCCTGCACGATAAAAGTCATACGGTAAGTCCGATGTTGAATCAACTACTAAATAATACTCCGGATCAAGTCCAATCTTTTTAAATAAACTACTTAACTCCATCCAATTATCTAAACCGTGTTTATCTGTAAACTCTACATATTTAAATAGATTTCGATTCATAAAACGGCGACATAAATCGCTTAAAATTGGATCTTCTTCTTCCTGCCATACTTGGAAGTAGTAATACATAACGTTCTCGTCTAACTTTAAATAATCCTCTACTGTTACTTCTTCTTCAAATAAAGAATAGAAATGAACAGGATGATTTTTAAATGTGTAATACTTCTCGTGCAGTGATTTCGCACGGTGTAAAATCTTCGTTAAAATAACTTCTGCACTTCGCGTTACCGGATGGAAATATACTTGCCAATACATTTGATAACGACTCATAATGTAATGCTCAACAGCATGCATACCACTATTTTTAATGACTACTTGATTCCCATACGGACGCATTACACGCAGTATACGTTCCATATCGAAGTTTCCGTACTTTACGCCTGTAAAATAAGCATCTCTTAATAAATAATCCATACGATCCGCATCAATTTGACTCGAAATCATACTAATCGCTAATTTATTAGTAGACGTTTTTGCAATTACATCTGCTACCTTTTGTGGAAACTCCTTATCAACACGACTTAATACATCATTAATCTCCGTATTGCCAACGATAATCTTTTGCGTAAATTTCTCATGATCTAATGAAAATACTTTTTCAAACGAGTGAGAAAATGGGCCGTGGCCGACATCATGAAGTAATGCCGCACATAAACATAACAATCTATCTTCAGCATTCCAATTTGGTCTGCCATCAAACACATCATCAATCATACGACGAATAATTTCGTATACACCTAACGAATGAGTAAAGCGACTATGCTCTGCACCGTGAAATGTAAAAAATGTCGTTCCAAGCTGCTTAATACGGCGCAAGCGTTGAAATTCTTTCGTTCCGATTAAATCCCAAATAACACGATCACGCACGTGCACATATTTATGTACTGGGTCTTTAAACACTTTTGTTTCGCTGAGTTTGTCGTTTAAATATACCACTTTCCGACATCCCCCTTTCTTTACTACATTCTTACTTTATATTATAAACGAAATGAGAAACAGAAAGAAATGAAAGACTGTATTAATTCCCTTTATAAAAAGAAAAAATCACCTTTACCGAAGTAAAAGTGATTTCCTTTATACATTATTTACCTAAAACGAATTCAGCAACTTCGTCTAAGATCATATCTTTCCCTAGTGGGAAGTAACCTTTGTTTAAGTCTTCATTTTTAATTGTAAATACGTGGTTGTTTTTAACAGCGTTCATGTTTTTCCAAATTGATTCTTCTTGGAATTCTTTTAAGCGCTGAGAACCGTCACCAGTTGTAAATACGAATAAGTAATCTGGGTTGTAATCGATTAAAGCTTCTTTTTGTACTTGTACTAACGGTTTATCAGTTGGTGTACCTTTAACTGCTGGTAGTTTTAAATCATTAAAGATTACGCTACCGTAACCGTAGTCACCGTATACGCGGAAAGCATTTGGATATGCAGCCATTTTCATAAATGTTGCTTCACCAGTTTTAGCGACGATTTTGTCATGTAATTTGCTTGCTTTTTCATCATACTTTTTGAACCATTCTTTTGTTTCTTTTTCTTTACCGAAGATTTGACCTACTTCTTGGAATTTTGGACGCCATTGATCTAATGGAGTGTTTAACATAACTGTTGGTGCAATTTTAGATAATTGATCATAAATCTTTTCTTGACGATTATTTACAAGAATTAAATCTGGTTTTGCAGCAGCTACTGCTTCGATGTTAATTTTATCGCCCCAAGCAGAACCAACTGGTTTAACGTCTTTTAGTTTCTTTTCAATATGTGCATCAATTTTTTCTTGAGATGTATTAGCAGTAATAACCGGTTTCATACCGAAAATTAATAATTCTTCTGTTGAACCACTAAGGTCAGCAATTTTCTTTGGATTTGCAGGAATTTTAATTTCCCCTTTTGCATGTTTTACAGTGCGCTCTTCAGTCTTTGCATCTGCTTTCTTTTCTTCTTCTTTGTTAGAACAAGCTGCAAATAGTACAGAAGTCACAACTAGTACCATTGCTAATAGTGCCATTTTAAAATTCTTCATGTTCCCACTCCTTCTAGCTGTACTTATCTTATAAGTTACAATGAACTATAAGAAACAAATATAACAATTAATTTATATATATTTATTAATTGTTGTTAATAACCCATTCTAACGGGCGTTCAACTTCCCATTCTTATATAAGAAGCTCAACGTCCATTAGAAGTCCCCCCTCTTCACGAGGGGGTTCTACTTATGCTTTTTTACGCAATTGATTACTAATCATCGCTAAATCATATGTTAAACAAATTGGCTTACAGTTTACTGGACAAGGAACGATTTGAGCTTCAATCTCAAATACACTGCGAAGTGTTTCACTTGTCATAACTTCATCTGGCGTTCCTTGTTTCATTAACTTACCTGCTTTTAATGCAATCATATGATCTGAGAAACGAGAAGCGTGGTTTAAGTCATGGATAACCATAACAATCGTTCTACCTTCTTCTTCATTTAATTTTTTCAATAAGTTTAATACTTCTAATTGATGAGCCATATCTAAGTACGTTGTTGGTTCATCCAATACAAGTAATTCTGTTCCTTGTGCAAGGGCCATCGCAATCCATACACGTTGACGTTGCCCGCCTGATAACGCCTCTGCTGAACGATTTGCGAATTCTGTCATTCCCGTCACTTCAAGTGCCCAATGAATGTAACGATAATCCTCTTCTTTCAACGTTCCAAATCCTTTTTGATGAGGAAAACGTCCATATGAAACAAGTTCAAACACAGTAAGGCCAGTTGGCACTTCTGCAGTCTGTGGTAAAATCGCCATTTTCTTTGCGATTTCTTTTGTTGGTTGTTTCTCGATTGCTTTTCCGTCAAGATAAACAGTACCTTTTTTCGCCTTCAAAATACGAGAAGCCGTTTTTAATAATGTGGACTTCCCACAACCATTTGGTCCAATAATTGTTGTAATTTTCCCTTCCGGAATTTCAACTGTTAATCCATCAATAATTAACCCTTCATTATAGCCAACAGATACCGCATCAACTGCTAAAGTTGCCATACAAAAAGCCTCCCTTTATTTTGTCCTCATAAGTAAGTATATGAAATATGGTGCACCAATTACAGAAATAACAAGACCGACCGGTATTTCTGAAGTTGTTAACACGCTTCTTGAAATTACGTCTGCGAATAAGAGTAAAAACGTCCCTATTAGTGCAGCAGTAGGCAGCATAATTTGATGTTTACCACCAACAAGGCGCCTCGCTAAATGCGGAGCCATTAAACCGATAAAACCAATTCCTCCGGCAACAGCGACAGATGCACCAGCTAAGCAAACTGCAATAAATAATAATTTACGTCTTTCCTTTTCTACATTTAAACCAAGACCAACTGCTGTAGAATCGCCTAGGTTCATTACATTTAATATGTGCGCCTTACTAATAGCAAGTGGCAAGAAAATAACCATCCATGGAAGTACACTTAGCACGAACTTCCAATCTGTGCCCCATAGACTTCCTGCTAACCAAATCGTAGCAAAACGAAAATCGTTAGATGTCATCTTCATAGAAAAAATTAAACTAACAGCACCAAACCCGGCTGCAACAGCGATACCAACTAGTATTAATCTCGTTGATGAAACGCCGTCTTTCCATGCTAGTAAATAAATAATAACCGCCGCTAATATTGCACCAACCAACGCGAAGAATGGAAGGATAAATACAGATAAAAATGTACCAGTCCCAACTTTTCCAAAGAAAAAGTAGACGAATATAACAACTGTTAATCCCGCTCCAGCGTTAATACCGATAATACCTGGATCAGCAAGTGGATTTCGTGATAATCCTTGCAAAATCGCACCTGACATCGCTAAAGCAGATCCGACTAGTATAGCAATCACCATACGCGGCATGCGGAATTCAAATAAAATAACAGACTGATCTTCAGCCCCTATTCCAACCAATGACTTTAATACGTCCATTGGCGGTATTTTAAAAGTTCCTGTATTTAAACTAATAAGAAATATAGAAACGATTAGTCCTACTAAAATCGTTAATATAGAAATGTTCTTTTTTGTTAAGACACTCGTCCTCACATCTTTCCTCTCCCTTCATTACGTGCTAAGTAGAGGAAGAATGGAACCCCAATTAGCGCTGTAATTGCTCCAATTGGCGTTTCAAATGGCGGGTTAATAACGCGAGATAACATATCTGCACATTCAATTAACAGCCCGCCTAAGACCGCAGAACATGGAATAACCCATCTATAGTCCGAGCCTACAAGGAAACGAGTCATATGCGGGATTACAAGACCAACAAATCCAACTGATCCTGCCATGGAAACTGCGGAACCCGTTAAAACAAGAACAAGTACTGTTCCGATAAATTTAATTAATGTCGTATTTTGACCAAGTCCAATCGCAATTTCTTCACCGAAGCTCAAAATTGTAATATATCTCGACATCATAATTGCGATAAAAAGACAAACAAGGCCAATTGGCACTAACATATTAATACTTTGCCATTTCACTCCAGCAACTCCGCCTGCATTCCACATGCTCACCTCTTGAGCAAGATTAAAATACAATGCAATTCCAGATGAAATTGCCCCTAATAGAGCACTAATAGCTGCACCTGCTAAAGCTAATTTCACAGGTGTTAATCCACCTGGTGAAGAAGACCCAATTCCATATACAATGCTTGCACCAAACGCAGCTCCAATAAAAGATGCAATAACAAACATCAAATAAGGTGAATTAGGAAAAAATGCATACATAATTGCAATTCCAAATACTGCACCATCTGTAATCCCCATTAACGATGGTGAAGCAAGTGGATTTCGCGTCATGCCTTGCATAATTGCTCCTGATACCGCTAAAAAGGCACCTGCAACTACGCCCCCTATTGCTCTAGGCATGCGAAGCTCTTGAATTACGTTATGATGTGTAATAGATCCATCAAACTGAAATACAGCTTGCCATACAGTCTTTAAACTAATATCTGCAGCCCCAAAAGAAATAGAAACTGCCATGCTTAAAGCTAACAAAACTGTACCCGCTACTAAAATAATAGAAGCAATAAGCGGTCTGCTCTTAATCTCTTTAACATTCTCTTCTTGCTGTTCTATACTGCTTGCGCTCGCTTCCATCCCTCAACCATCCTAACCAACAACATATATTTATTAAAATGAAATTTATTCTCAAATAGTAATAAAAAAATTAGGTGAATTGTTTTTTTCCTGATAATGATTCTCAGAATCAGACACTTCTATTCTACCTATCGCTTTAAAAGACTGTCAACCATTATTTTGAAATACAAATTTATATAAATTAGAACTTTAATACAAAAGTTATATCCATCCTTTAGAAAACGTTCGTCCACACAAGAGCACTTTCGCAGAATAAATCGTTCCTCTTATGGGCATAAAAAAGAAGAGTAATCTTTTCACTCTTCTTTTTCTTACTTATTTAACTTTGCTTCAATTTTTACGATTAACTCATCTTCTGTTGGAGCCGCAACTGGACGGTTATTTACAAATGCGAATGATTTTTTACGACCAGGACCACAGTAAGACTGACATCCAACTTCAATCGTTGCACATGAATCTACTTTTTTTAACTTCGGAACTAACGTTTTAACGTTCGTTGCCTGACAGTCATCGCACACGCGAAATTCGTTTCCCATTATATAACACTTCCTCTATTTTAAACTTTTCTCAAGTACATTTAAAAATAAACACTAAATGGTATTTTACCGTTCTTTGAAGCTCGTTGCAAGTTTCCCTACAGGGCCTATTCTCTACATAATGCTACATATTTATATGCTCTCCTACAGAAGCGCTCACCATTCATGGGAAAATTTTTACCTTTCATCGAAATCTACCATATTTTTAAAAGCTTTGTATAAAAGTTTATTTTTTTGCCCATTATAAAAATAGGAAGTTCATAAAAAGAAAGGGAGTTGAATCTATGAAAGTAAGACAAGATGCTTGGACAGATGAGGATGATTTATTACTTGCTGAAACGGTACTTCGTCATGTTCGAGAAGGAAGTACGCAATTAAATGCATTTGAGGAAGTAGGGGATCAGTTAAATCGTACATCCGCTGCTTGTGGTTTCCGCTGGAATGCTGTCGTTCGCTATAGCTATGAACAAGCTCTTCAACTAGCAAAAAAACATCGTAAAGATAAAATGCGCGCTGCAAGCGGTGAGCAAGCGAAAAAACGTTTACTTTATACACCACCAGCTTCAGATTCGATAACTGATTATGAAGAATTCGTACAAGAGGAATCAATTGTACAATATAAAGAAGCTATTCCATATCAAGAATCTACCGTTCCTGTTGCAAAAAGCTCTATGACAATGCAAGATGTTATTTATTTCTTACAAACAGTTGGATCCTCAAATATAAAAGTAACAGCTCTTGAAAACGAGAATACGAGATTGAAACAAGAAATTAAAGCACAAATCCTTCGAAATGAAGAACTAGAAAAGAAACTAGAAAAATTAGAAAAGCAATCTCATACTGTACAAGAAGATTACGAAACACTTATGAACATTATGAACCGAGCTCGTAAGTTGGCAGTCATGGATGACGAAGAACGTTCTCAAACATCTTTCCGAATGGATCGAAACGGTAATTTAGAAAAAATTGCAGAATAAAAAGGATGCATATAATGCATCCTTTTTATTCTTTCACATCTAAACTTCCCCTTTATATATGAGAAAACTCTATTCTTCATTTTTTTGCTATAATAGAGATTGTCATTTTAAAGATAAGGGGTTAGTTATATGAGCAATTCCCGTTCCATTTTATCTCAGCCAGAGTGGCGTATTGTAGATCAATCTAGTTTGGGACCAACATTCCATGCATTGCAGTCATTCGCAATGGATGACACACTGTGCACAAGCATCGGAAATGGTCAATCAGCTGCAACAATGCGTTCTTGGGTTCATCACAATACAATTGTTCTTGGCATTCAAGATTCACGCCTACCACACTTAGAAGAAGGCATTTCCTTGTTAAAAAAGAACAACTTCAATGTTATTGTTCGTAATTCTGGCGGGCTTGCAGTCGTGCTTGATGAAGGTGTTTTAAACGTATCACTTTTATTCCAAGAAACAGAAAAAGGTATCGATATTGATCTTGGATACGATACGATGTGGCATTTAATTAAGGAGATGTTAAAGGATTACGACGTTACTATCGAGGCAAAAGAAATTGTAGGTTCTTACTGTCCTGGTAGCTATGACTTAAGTATTCGCGATCAAAAATTCGCTGGCATTTCACAGCGCCGTATTCGCGGGGGTGTCGCTGTCCAAATTTATCTTTGTGCTACAGGAAGTGGCTCTGAGCGTGCCGCACTCGTTCGTGATTTCTATAACCTAGCCATTCAAGGAGAAGAAACACGCTTTACGTATCCTGAAATTGTACCGAGTACAATGGCTTCACTTTCAGAATTACTTGGCGAAACCATTACAGTACAAGATTTAATGATGCACCTTTTAAAAACATTGCAGCAATTCGCTCCGAAGTTAACACCATCTCAATTAACAATAGATGAAATCCCTTTATATGAGACGAATTTACAACGGATTATTGATCGTAACAATAAAGCACTTGGCTTAGAAAAATAAAGACCGTCGCTATTATAGCGACGGTCTTTATTTCAATTCATTATAGAATTAAAGTGCTTGAGCTGCTGTAATTAAAGCTAACTTGTACACTTCTTCTTCGTTACATCCACGAGATAGGTCATTTACAGGCATGTTTAAACCTTGTAAGATTGGTCCTACTGCTTCGAAGTTACCTAAACGTTGAGCGATTTTGTAACCGATATTACCAGCTTCTAAGCTTGGGAATACGAATACGTTAGCATCACCTTTAATTGTAGAACCTGGAGCTTTTTTCTCAGCTACAGATGGTACGAATGCAGCATCGAATTGGAATTCTCCATCTAAAGTTAATTCAGGAGCCATTTCTTTTGCAATGCGAGTTGCTTCTACAACTTTTTCTGTTTCTGGAGATTTCGCAGAACCTTTTGTAGAGAAGCTTAACATAGCAACGCGTGGGTCAATACCGAATAATTCAGCAGTTTTTGCACTCTCGATACCAATTTCAGCTAAATCTTGGCTGTTTGGTGCAATGTTAATTGCGCAATCAGCGAATACATATTTCTCTTCTTCACGTACCATGATGAATACGCCAGAAGTTTTTGTAACGCCTGGTTTTGTTTTAATGATTTGAAGTGCTGGACGAACTGTATCAGCTGTAGAGTGAGCTGCACCACTTACTAAACCGTGTGCTTTGCCCATGTATACAAGCATTGTACCGAAGTAGTTTTCGTCTTTAAGGATTTTGCGAGCGTCTTCTTCAGTTGCTTTACCTTTACGGCGTTCAACGAAAGATGCTACCATTGCATCCATTTCTTCATATGTAGCTGGGTCATAAATATCAACGCCTGCTAATGTTAAATTCATGCTAGCAGCTTTTGCGCTAATTTCTTCCTTATTACCAACTAAGATTGGTTTTACTAACTCTTCTTTTGCTAAACGCTCTGCAGCGCCTAAAATTCTTTCATCAGTTCCTTCAGGAAGTACGATAGAAATGCCTTTTCCTTGAACTTTTTCTTTTACTGTTGTAAATAAGTTGCTCACGAATAAACCCTCCTACATATGTTAAAAAAACTCTATCTTTAAGAATACTGCTTTTCTTCTATATTTTAAACTTATAGCTCCCAAAAAATAGATAAAATGAAAATGATTATATTTTCATAAAATTCAGCCTAAAAATAAATCCCCTTTAATCCTTATCTCCTCCTATTTTCAAGTAAATTTAAATGTGACAATTTTATGCGCCAAAGCTTTATATAGATGATTTTAAAACTATATATGCTATAGTTAACGTGTAAAACTATCATTAACTGAGGTGAATAGAATGAGTGAAGCAACAACAACGTTAGATGGCTGGTATTGTTTACATGATTTACGTTCTATTGATTGGGCTGCATGGAAAACATTATCTAGCGACGAACGCGGACAAGCTGTGTCTGAATTTTTAAATGTCGTTGAAAAATGGAACGAAGTATCTACTGCGAAAAAAGGTAGTCATGCAATGTATACAGTTGTTGGTCAAAAAGCTGATATTATGCTTATGATTTTACGTCCAACAATGGAAGAGTTAAATGAAATTGAGACAGAATTGAATAAAACAACATTAGCTGAATATATGGTTCCTGCATACTCTTACGTATCTGTTGTTGAACTAAGCAACTACCTTCCAGCTGATGAGGATCCATACCAAAACCCGCAAATTTTAGCTCGCTTATATCCTGAATTGCCGAAAGCAAATCATATTTGCTTCTATCCAATGGATAAGCGTCGCCAAGGTGATGACAACTGGTACATGCTTCCTATGGAAGAGCGTAAAAAAATGATGTACAGTCATAGTAAAATTGGTCGTCAATACGCAGGTAAAGTACGCCAAGTTATTTCAGGGTCAGTTGGATTCGACGATTTTGAGTGGGGCGTAACATTATTCGCTGACGATGTTCTTCAATTTAAAAAACTTATATATGAAATGCGCTTCGATGAAGTAAGTGCTCGTTATGGTGAATTCGGAACATTTTTCGTTGGAAACATTTTACCAGACGAAAAGGTAGAGAAATTTTTACACATATAAATCGTGAAAAAGGAACGAAATTCGTTCCTTTTTTTATTACCCTCCATATTTCTCCTCAAAAAACTGCTTTTCTCCGCAAATTTGAACAAAAATCGACAAATCTCTTTCAAATACCTTACAAAATTGTAACCTTTCTATATCCAAATTTATGCTAAAATGATACGAGCTATATGCTAAATAACGATGCGAAGGTGATAATCTATATGAAAAAAATCTTGTCTATTTTACTATTGCTTGTATTGTCAATTTCTTCCTTAGGAGTAACAACATCCCATGCGGAAGAAAAAATACATATTGAGGCTGCTGCTGCACTTTTATTTGATGCAGATACAGGAAAAATACTTCACGAGCAAAATCCAGATGAATTGCTAGCTATTGCTAGTATGTCAAAATTAATTGTTGTTTACGCTGTTTTAGAAGCAATTAAAGAAGGAAAAATCACTTGGGATACGAAAGTAAATATTTCTGATTACGCTTATGAAGTCTCTCGTAATAATGAATTCTCTAATGTACCGTTCGAAAAAGGACGTCAATATACTGTAAGAGAATTATATCATTCTATTGTTATATTCTCTGCAAATGGATCTAGTATTGCTTTAGTAGAACTTCTTGCAGGAAGTGAGAAAAACTTCTTAAATCTTGCAAATGAACATGCAAAAAAGCTAGGGTTAAAGAAATATAAATTTGTAAACTCTACCGGGTTAAATAATGCTGATTTAAAAGGAAAACATCCTGAAGGAACAGATCCGACCGGAGAAAACTCCATGTCAGCTCGCGATATGGGTATTCTTGCAAAAACGATTATTACAAAGTATCCAGAAATGCTAGAGGATACAAAACAAAGATTTAGAAACTTCCCAGACAATCATCCAAAACCAATTCGTATGGAAAACTGGAACTGGATGTTACCAGGCGCTGCCTTCTCTTATGATGGAACGGACGGTTTAAAAACTGGTAGTTCTGATACCGCTGGATATGGGTTCACTATTACAGCGAAACGTGGTGATGTTCGTCTTATCTCGGTTATTATTAAAACAAAATCAATGGATGAACGCTTCACAGAATCTCGTGAATTAATCGAACATGGATTTAATAACTTTGAAAAACAAAAATTAAAAGTTAATAAAAACAATACAATCTCTGTAGTAAAAGGGAAAGAAGACCAAGTAACTGTTGCACCCGAAAAAGAAATAACAGTAATTGCGAAAAAAGGTAGCAAAGAGCCTTATAAAATTGGGACTGAATTAGATAAATCCCTTGCTGAAGATGGACATTTAGTTGCTCCTGTTAAGAAAGATACCAAAGTAGGCTCAATTACTTTAGAATCAACTGATAAATATGGTTTCTTAGACGGTAGTAAAAGTATGAAAGCTACTGCAAAAACGACAGAAGAAGTTGAAAAAGCAAATTGGTTTGTATTATCAATGCGCTCTATTGGAGATTTCTTCTCAAACTTATGGTCTAAAGTATTTTAATAATGATGAAAAGCTAGCTCACGCTAGCTTTTTTTATTTTCTTCTCTCCATGTAAAACTTCGTTTGGTTGTCATATCTGAGTCCTTTTCCTCATACGTATGAACTAGTAATTGTTACACACTTCATCTAGAGATAAAGTGAAACTTTAATCAGTGGGGGTTTTGTTCATCCCCACTGATTATTAGTTGAACTAATCGGGCTTTTACGGGCAGTTTGATCTCCCACCCACCTTCTTTGCTCCAGCCCAATTTTAAGGTGGGAGTCTTACTGCCCGTTAATGCGGGATAAACCTCTTTCCACAAGGTATTCCAAAAAGAGAGGTGACACATAATGGGCGTTATTGCTTATAACGAAGAAGATGTAAAGTTATTAGCTAGACTGATGCGTGCTGAAGCCGAAGGAGAAGGACAACAGGGGATGTTGATGGTCGGGAACGTTGGGGTAAATCGTGTCCGTGGAAATTGTTTAGATTTTAAAAAAATACGTAATTTACGTCAAATGGTGTATCAAAATCCTGGTGGTTTTGAGGCAACACAAAAAGGGTATTTTTATCAACGTGCAAGGGAACAAGATATTGCTTTAGCAAGGCGAACGATTCAGGGACAACGCTTTTGGCCTGCAAATTTTGCCTTATGGTTTTTTAGACCTGAAGGCCCTTGTCCGTCAACTTGGTATAATCAACAAAACTCTGGTCGCTTCAAAAAGCACTGCTTCTTCCAGCCATCTGGCGAAGATTGTCCTAGCGTTTATTAAGGATTGATAATAAGGAGGGATTTTTGAATGGCACAGCAACAAAACCCGTATTACGGAACTGGATTTTATCAACCATCTGGAACTTATGTACAACCGCAGCAAATGACTCCACAACAACAGCAACAACAGCAAGCAATGCAACAACAAGCGGCGCAAGCTCAATATGCCGTTTCTCAAGGCATGTTACCATTAGAACAATCCTATATTGAAAATATCCTTCGTTTAAACAAGGGTAAGCAAGCTACGGTTGTAATGACTTATGAACGTGGTAGCTCACTCGGTACCCAATCGTATACAGGTATTATCGAAGCAGCTGGTCGCGATCATATTGTAATTAGTGAGCCACAATCAGGGAAACGTTTTTTACTATTAATGATTTACTTAGATTATGTGGAATTCCCCGAAGAAATTACGTACTTACCTAGTCAACAAGCAACTTATGCTCCAAGACCATAAAAAAAGCTGGCATATGCCAGCTTTTGTTTTTTTATAAACCTTTTACAACTGCAGTTCCGACTAAAATCCATGCTACAATAAACGCTACGCCACCAAGAGGTGTAATTGGGCCAAAGAACTTAATACCTGTCGTACTTAATGCATACAAACTGCCTGAAAACATAATAATCCCAGCTACCATAAGCCAACCAGCAGTAGTTAAAAGTGATGATTGAACCTTATCCATCAATAAAGCAACTACGAATAGTCCACCTGCATGAAACATTTGATATGTAACACCTGTTTTCCAAACTTCTAACATTTTCGCAGAAATTTTATTTTCTAAACCGTGTGCTCCAAAGGCTCCTAACGCAACAGATAGCCCCGCTGCAATACAACCTAGTAAAAAGAAAATTTTCATCTTAATTCCCCTTTTTTACTTTTATCATAAGCAATTTTTTCATATAAGCCAAACGATTTAATCCTTAAAAATCAAATAAAGAATTACCATTTGCACCTTCTTCTTTAATATACACAGGTTCTCCAGAAACTGGCATAACTGGTTGAACTGTCTTTATAGGCTGCGATCCAATTACTTGCGATTGAATTTGCGGCTCCCTATACGTAGAAGATTCAACCTGTTCATCTAATAGTAAATCGCATAAAGCACGCACAACTAATAAATGATCTTTTGATTTTTGTCCTTCACTACTTTTTGCCTTTGCAATTTCATTCGCCATTTTATTTAAAATCTTATCGCTCGATATTTGCATTCCTTATCACCTCGTACTTTGTAGTTCTTTCTCAAATTGCTTCAGCTTCTCTACTAAACCAAATACTATTATCATATCATGTTCTTGCAGTTTTTCCTGCCCCGTTGGATTATGTATAATATCCCCATTTCTCAAAATCGCTAATATCGTTACATCAAACTGATTCCTCACATCACTCTCTAGTAACGATTTACCAACTAATATTGAATCTTTTCCAACTAAAATTTCTTCAATGACAAATGACTGTTCTATCCCATACAGCACTGTATCAATATAATGAACTGTTAATGGATTCGCAATACCTTTTGCAATATGAATTCCTGCCATACTGGATGGATTAATAACTTTATTTGCACCCGCACGCCTTAATTTCTCTTCAGTTTCTGGCTTTTCAGATCTCGCCACAATTTTAATTGCATCGTTTAATCCTCTTGCTGTTAATGTAATAAATACATTTTCAGCATCATTTGCTACGATAGCAACTAAACCAGCCGCTTTTGAAATTCCAGCATGATGTAAAACTTGATCCTCCGTCGCATCTCCATGTATATACAAAAGCTTTCCCTTCTCTAATACACTTTCATCTTTATCGACAACAACAAATGGAATTTTCTTTTCTTGCAATTCATGTACAACTTGAAGCCCCACTCTACCGCAACCACATACTATAATATGATTTTTCAACTGCGCTATTTGTTTATCCATCTTCTTCCTCCGCACTGCATGAAATAATCATAGCTGCCACTACCCCAATTGCATACGTAACAATACCTACGCCAACAGGAATAATAAGGAGCGCAAATACTTTCCCCGCTTGCGTTACAGGAACAGCATCTCCGTATCCAACAGTCAATACAGTAATCATCGTCATCCAAAATGCTTGAAACAAACTAATCTCTTCAATTGTCATAAATCCTATCGTTCCTAGAATTACAACAAAAGTCATACATATAACTGCGATCCATAATTGCTTACGTGCATTCATACCGTATTTCAACTCTTTTCTCTATCTACAATCTTTGCCAGTGGAAATAAAATACGTATATACTAGATACGGAATCTATGAAAGAGGTTGATATAATGAAGACATTTCTTTCCGCCTTACAATGGGCACTATTTATTTTAGCTGGAAGCCTTATTGTACCAATTAGTGTCGCAACTAGTTATGGTCTTGATGGCGCTGAAGCTATCGCATTCGTACAAAGAACATTATTTGTTCTAGGCTTTGCTGGTCTCTTGCAAGCTATATTTGGGCATAAACTTCCTATTCAAGAAGGTCCTGCTGGACTTTGGTGGGGAATTTTCTCCCTTTACGCAAGTTTAGGCGTCGTATTATTTGGATCAAACAATGAGACACTTAAAGTTCTTCAATATGCTTTCCTATTAAGCGGTATTATTTGTATTATTCTTAGCGCTTTTGGACTTATTGATAAACTCGTTCGCTATTTTACACCGACAGTCATTGGAACATATTTATTTCTTCTTGTTGCGCAGCTTAGTGGCTCCTTCTTAAAGGGAATGTTTGGCCTTGATGGAAAACATACAGAAGTACAACCTAACGTATTTATTCTTTCACTCATTGTTATTTTACTATCCTTTTTCATCATGAAGCTACCTATTATTGGACAATATTCTGTTCTTTTCAGTATCGTATGCGGCTGGATATTATTCGCATGCTTCGGGTTATCAAATCCAGTAACGCCTGTGACAGATATAATCCGTTTTCCGTCTCTATTTGTTTTCGGAATGCCTCGTATTGAATGGAACATGGCAATTACGGTCGTTTTCGTTACACTATTACTTCTAACAAATATGTTAGCAAGTATTCGTGTTGTGCAAAGGATTGTCTCTAAGTATGAAAAGAATGCAGCACCAGATCGTTTTAAACAAGCTGGCATTATAACAGGAATCAACCAATTGCTAGGCGGCCTATTTTCAGCTATTGGGCCTGTCGCTATTTCTGGATCAGCAGGTTTTATTGCAACGACTAATATTTATAAACGTCTCCCGTTTATATTAGGGTCAAGCTTTATTATTGTCGTTAGTATATTTCCAAAGATCACTTCATTCTTTGCAGCAATCCCTGTTGCAGTTGGTTATGCCGCTATTTATCCTGTATTCGCAAGCATGATTGGCCTTGCCTTTCGAGAATACGAAACTGTCCAGGATAAAGAACGATTATTTAAAGTAGCCGGTCTTTCAATCTTCACAGGAGTCGGAGTTATGTTTGTTCCAGCAGGAGCATATTCCACACTTCCACCATTTCTAGCATCGTTTTTAAGTAACGGTCTCGTTCTTGGATCTGTAATGGCCATTTTGCTAGAAATACTATTTTCTCGTTCCACAGCAAAACAAATATCGTAAATTGGAAAACTTCCATTATTGCACTCTACCTTTAGAGTTGTTACGATAAAATCAAACTTGAATCATTGGGGTTTTATCCATCCCCAATGATTATTAACCGATATTATGAGCAACACACTCATAATGATTTATCTACTTCTTTTCAAAGAGGTTTGATGTCTTACTATTATTCCTCAACATCTTCATGAACATGTATTTTGATTTCAATTAAAGAAAGGAATTTTCTATATGACTTATAAAATGATTGTTTTAGATTTAGATGATACTTTATTACGTGATGACCATACTATTTCACCTCGTACGAAAGAAGCGTTAATGACTGCACAAGAGCAAGGGGTAAAGGTTGTACTTGCTTCTGGACGTCCAACGTTTGGTATGCGCAATGTAGCCAAAGAACTTCGCTTAGAAGAATACGGCAGTTTCATTCTATCTTTTAATGGCGCAAAAATTATTAACTGTAAAACAAACGAAGAAATCTTTAGTAGTACACTATCTCCTGAAATCGTTCACAACCTATTTGAAATTAGTAAAACTGAAGATGTATGGCTTCATACTTATATGGGCGATGATATCGTAACGGAAGAAAATAATCCTTATACTGAAATTGAGGGCGATATTACTGGTATGCCAATTGTTGTAGTAGATGACTTTAAAGCCGCAGTTAAAGAGCCTGTAGTAAAAGTATTAATGAATAAAGAAGCTGAACGCCTTGTTGAAGTTGAAAAGAAACTACAAAAACAACTAGAAGGCCAATTAAGCGTGATGCGTTCGAAACCATTCTTCTTAGAATTTACTGAAGCCGGTGTTACAAAAGGAACGAGCTTAAACAAACTGATTCAAAAGCTTGGCATTAAGCGTGAAGAAGTTATCGCAATGGGCGATAGCTATAACGACCAAGCAATGATTGAATTTGCTGGTCTTGGCGTTGCAATGGGCAATGCACCTGATGATATTAAAGAAATTGCAAATTACGTAACAGATACAAATATGAACGATGGTGTTGCAAAAGTTGTAGAGAAATTTGTTTTAAAAACGGATGTACTTGTTTAATATTTTCATTCACAAAACCTATTTGAAGTCAAATACTTCAAATAGGTTTTTATTTAAATTCTCATGCTTTTGTGACTATATTTTGAACTTTGCACTATTCTCGTAGTGTAAACTTTCTTTTTGTATATAATGAAACAAAATAGACTATTTTATTTTGAAAAAGAATACAAATTTACTATATACAAGCATACGTTAAAGGAGGCTACTTTATGTTATCTACACCAATCGGACGATTAAGAGCAATTGGACTAGTTGAGGGTATTTCTTTCCTATTACTATTATTTGTAGCAATGCCATTGAAATATTTCGCAGGATTTGCAACAGCTGTTAAAATTACAGGCATGGCTCATGGTGTTCTATTTATTCTATTCATCTTTGCAGTAATTCAAGTAACAATCGTACACCGTAAATCAATTTTATGGGCACTTGGAGCATTCGTTTCATCAGTTATCCCATTTGGTACTTTTGTACTAGATGCAAAATTAAAGAACGAGCAATAATAATAAAAAGGTAGTTAACGACTGTTAACTACCTTTTCTATTTATAAATTTGGAATTTCCCAATCAATTTCTCTTTCGCCCATATTAGCTAAAATCGTATTTACTTTAGAGTATGGCTTACTACCAAAGAAACCACGTCTTGCTGATAATGGACTTGGATGTACAGACTCGATAATATGATGATTCGGATTCGTAATTAACTTCTTCTTCGCCTGCGCATGGCGCCCCCACAATATGAAAATAACTGGCTTTTCACGTTCATTCAACAGTTGAATCACACGATCTGTGAAGTACTCCCATCCTTTTCCCTTATGAGAATTTGCTTCACTTTGACGAACTGTTAATACGGTATTTAGTAGTAATACTCCTTGCTCCGCCCATTTTACTAAATAACCGTTATTCGGAATTTCATAACCATATTCATCTCGAAGCTCTTTATACATGTTTAACAATGATGGTGGTGTTTTAACACCAGGTTGTACAGAAAAGCTTAAACCATGCGCTTGATTCGGTCCATGATACGGATCTTGTCCTAAAATAACAACCTTTGTATTTTCATAACTTGTATACTGAAGAGCGTTAAAAATATCTTCCACCTTCGGATAAACAACATGCGTGCTGTATTCTTCTGTCAAAAAACTGGATAGAGTAAGATAATACTCTTTCTCAAATTCTGGTGCCAGTAATGGTCCCCAATCATTTCTTAAAACATTTTCCATGCTTTCACTTCCTGTCCAATTAATTCAACATATCCTGTTTTGTAAATACTAAGAACGAAATAATAAGAGAAACAACTGCCCAAACAGTTAAATTCATCAAAGAAAATCCCATTGATAAGCCTTGTAATGCAGGTAATTTTCCTGATAAATAATCCGTTAATGATAAATTCACGCTAAAAATATATTTCGCGCCTTCCCAAGATGTTGCGAATGAGCTTAAGATACCGCCTGCAATTAATGCAGCTAGCATAACGCCCATACCAGCTGGTGTATTACGAATTAAAACAGAGACCATAAATGATATAGTTCCGACAACGATAGCAACAAACCAGGCTAGTCCATACGCCATTAAGATGTATTGCCACTGCGGAATAAGGTGCACAAAGTTCGTATTTAACGTTTCCTTATCAATGACGAATCCTGTTAAAACAGGTAAATTCCATCCCGAGTATCCAAATACAAGCCCTGATAATATGTAAGCAAACAAACCTACAAGGAGCAGTATGAGCGAAATGAAAAATAACATCGTCACGTATTTACTAAGGAGTATTTTCCAGCGCCGAATCGGCCGCGTAAGTAACATCTTCATCGTCCCATCACTTCGTTCTCCAGAAACGATATCAATGGCGACAATCATTACGAGAAGCGGAATAAACAATGTAATTCCTTGTTCAATAAATGCTCTGACAAAAGTCGGTGCACCTGGCGCCATCGGATTAATATCATGATCTAAATAATATTGTTGTTGTTCAACTCTTACCTTTAACCAATCACGCCATTCTTCTGGCAATCTAGAATTATTCAACCGGTTCTGAGAATCAACAATTTGCTGTTGCAATGAAACCTTCCAATCAGTTGTACCGAGTCTTTTTTGTGTCGTTTCTATTTCGCGATACTGCGCATACACAAAAAGCGGGATTAAGATTGCTAAAATAAGCATAACAACAAAAATACGTTTCTTACGGTAAATCTTTTCTGATTCATTTAAAACTAGATTCGCAAATTCACGCATGCTGCTCACCCCTTGTGAGTTCAATAAATAAATCTTCTAGCGTAAATACAAGCTCCTTAACACTATGTACATCTATTTCATTTTCTACCAAGTGTTTATTCCAACTACTTATAGATGCAATATCCATGCGGCATAATAATCGCTCGCCTTCTACACTCACTTCTCTTACTTCTTCGGCTGCTTCTAACATATCTTTCGCCTTAGAAATTGGTGTAACAATCCATTCTACACGATCACTTGCTGTTTTAATTAATTCTTCAACCTTGGCAACTGTTATCATCTTTCCTTTATGAATAATAGCAACGCGATCGCATATCATTTGCACTTCACTTAGCAAGTGACTTGAAATAAACACGCTCATATTTTCTTCTTTTACAAGCTTATGTATAAATTCCCTAAGTTCTCTAATCCCTGCTGGATCTAAACCATTCGTTGGCTCATCTAATATGAGCAATTTTGGATTCCCAAGGAGCGCCTGCGCAATTCCAAGGCGTTGTTTCATACCAAGTGAGTACGTTTTTACCTTGTCATGAATTCTTTCATCTAAATGAACCATTTCAGCAATTTCAATAATACGTTCATCTGATATATCACCTAACATACGAGCAAATTGCTTTAAATTTTCCCATCCTGTTAAATATGTATACAACTCTGGGTTTTCAACGATACTCCCAATTTGACGCATCGCCTCTCTGAAATTGTCCTTAATCGAATAACCACCGATAGAAATCGTACCTTCTGTCGCCGTAATCAATCCGACTAACATTCGAATGGTAGTCGTCTTTCCAGCACCATTTGGTCCTAAGAACCCGAACACTTCTCCTTGCTTTACATCAAAGGAAATGTCCTCTACAAGAGTCTTCTTTCCAATTACCTTCTTCAAGTCTCGTACGGAAAGTATCGTCGTCATTTTACCCCTCCTTGTTCTAGTTTTAATTTACTTACAACATTTTGAACTAAACGTTCTGCCATATACGTATAACCTACTTCGTTCGGATGAAAATGATCAGAGTATAATAAATCTTTTCCGCGGTTTTGGAATAAATCAAATGTCGGTGTAATATACACATTTTTATCGTTTAGCGCTAACTTCTCTAAAGATGCATTCCAGTCCACAACAATGTTTGAAGACCCTTTTAAATCTTCTACATCTTCAAAAGGATTGTATAAACCAAGCCAAAAAATTGGACTATCTGTATTTAATTTACGAATTTCTTCTATAATTTTCTTTGCTTCATTTTGAAACGTTTCTGTGTCAGGACGATACGTATCTAAATCTATCTTCCCAAGCGATTCCCAGCCTGGGAACAAATCATTCCCACCAATCGTTAACACGATTACATCTGCTTGCTTAATTGAATATTGAGCGCCATTACTTTCAATTTGTTTTAATAAATCGGGCATTTTTGCACCACTAACTGCTAAATTTGTTAATGCAATTTTTTGCTTATAATCTTTTTGTAAATCCTCTTTCATTCGCCCAACATAGCCAATTCCTTCTTTATCACCAACGCCACGCGTTAATGAATCACCTAAACTAACGATTTGTAACGTTCCCGTTTTCTTTTTCTCTTTTGCCACTACATCGGTCTTTTTAATTAAATTTGAAGCTTTCGGATTTAATACATCATTTACACCTGAAACAAAGCCATATGCAAATAAACAGAAAGATGCAATTGTAATGAGTAGAATTACTTTTACTACTTTTGATCTCATATCAAAACCCCTTTTAGCCCTCATAGATTGTCCATAATTATACCAAACGAAATTTTGAAAAGCGATTTTCACACCTTCTCAATTATGTCGTTTCTCTATCTACTAACTCTGGTAATAACTCTATATGCTTCACATCTAATTTCTCTTCATTAATCTTTTCATATAATAATTCAAACGCTTTCAATCCAACGTTTTTACTAGAATGCGAAATCGTCGTTATACCCAATATATCTGCCACCTCTTGATCATCACACCCAATAATCGTAATATCCTCTGGAATACGAATTCCTTGTTTTTTTGCTTCTGTAACCATCCCCGCTGCAATATGGTTACAAGATACAAGGAACGCCGTCGGTTTTACTGACATATGAGCCCATTCTCTAATTACATTGCGTCCATCTTCCACTGTAAAACACCCCTCAAATTTCCAGGTCTCTAACGGTGTTACGATACTCTGTTGAAGCGAATCTTCATACGCCCTCTTTCGTCTTTGGCTATTAACGCTATTACTTCTTCCAATACAATATCCAATACTTGTATGACCGGCATCTATTAAGCTTTTCATCCCACGTGAAAATACTTTGTAGTAATCAATATGGACACTTGAAATGCATTTTGAATCTATTTCTTCACACATAACAATCGGGCCGAATTTCGTATATTCTTCAAGCTTCTCCTTACTATTTGCCCGAGAACAAATAATAACTCCATCAAGCTTTTTCATTTTTAACATATTTAAAATTTCTAGTTCTCTTTCTTCGCTATAATTTGTCTGGCAAAGCATCATATTATAATTATTCTTTGCCGTTTCTTTTGATATCCCCTCAATAATAGCGCTATAATATTGATCATTTACGTGTGGCAATAAAACGCCAATTACATTCGTTTTTCCTTTCACTAAATGAATTGCATTCACGTTTTGCGTGTAATTTAATTCTTCTATAATCGCTAAAATTTCTTTTCGTTTCTGTTCATTTACGTACGGATGATTATTTAGTACACGTGAAACAGTTGAAACAGATACTCCAGCAAGTTCAGCAATCTTTCTTATATTTGTCATCTCACTTTCCCCTTCTCACAAAAATTCTCTCTTGACCTGGTAAGCTTTCCACAATATATCCTTTCCTAGCAAATACATTTAGAAAGGATATACAACTATGCTTCGATTCAAATTAGAATATATATTTTTCATTGGCGGTTTACTCATTCTTGCCATCGGTATTAATATGATGACGACAATTACTTCCTTTGGACTTAGCCCTTATGATTCCTTCTTTATTGCACTATATCAAAATTTTGGGATAAGTATTGGTTTTTGGATTTTCATGATTAACTTTGCCTTTACACTTATCGTACTCTTTTGGAATAAAAAACAAATTACAATCGGTACAATTGTAACGATGGTTCTTATTTCTCTTTTTGTTGATTGGATTGGTTCCATTATAACTATTATGGACGCTATCCGCTCTCTTCCAAAATATATAACACTTATTTGCGGAAATCTATTCGTTGGAGCTGGAATTGGTCTTTACGTCTCTACAAACCTTTGCGCAGCGCCTCAAGAAGCTTTCGTTTTAACCGTTGCTGAGAAGAAAAAATGGACGTTTAGAAGAACAGAGATTTCATTAGCCTTTTTATTTTTAACTTTAAGCTTTTTATTAGATGGACCTATCTATTTTGGAACCATCATCTTATCCTTTACAACAGGCTGGATTATCCAAGCATTTATTCAAGTTGGTACACAGATTTTAAATAGAAAAGAACCTATTAAGCAAGCTGCTTAATAGGCTCTTTCTGTTTTATGGTAAGAGATACTACTTAGCATTCCCTTCAATTCGATAGTTCGCTTTCAAACAATCTATTTCTTCATACCCTTGCAACGTATGTAGAATATAATCATAATCAGCAAGAGACGCACGATGCGTTACAATTACAATTTCAGCCTTTCCTTTCTCTTCAAGCGGCATTTGAATAATTTTCTCAAAGCTAACTCCGCGCTCAGAGAACAATGAAGTAATTTTTGCAAATACACCAATTTCGTCTTTTACATGCAGTCTTAAAAACTTTTTCACGACTATTTCGTCTGGCTCTTTTAATACTTTTTGATACTGTGGGACTACAGCACTATTTCCTGTTACCCCTAATCTAATATTTTGCATTACAGCAACTAAATCCGAAACAACAGCTGTCGCTGTCGGTAAACTTCCTGCCCCTGGTCCATAAAACATCGTTTCCCCAACTGCTTCACCGTACACATACACAGCGTTATATTCATTTTGTACTGCCGCAAGAGGGTGTGTATTTGGAAGTAAAGTTGGTTCAACCGTAACCTCCAATTTTTCACCATCTCGTTTTGCAAGACCGATTAATTTAATTGTATAACCTAAGCTCTTACTGTATTCAATATCTTCCTCTGTAATAGAGGTAATTCCTTTTACGTTCACATCTCCAAGCTCTACATTTGTAGAGAAACCGAGAGTAGCTAAAATCGTCATTTTTCTTGCTGCATCTAAACCTTCTACATCTGATGTTGGATCTGCTTCTGCAAATCCAAGTTGTTGGGCTTCTTTTAACACGTCGTTATATGCTCTCCCTTCGTCTGACATTTTCGTCAAAATAAAATTTGTCGTTCCATTTACAATTCCCATGACTTTCGTAATAAGATCTGAAGAGAGTCCTTCTACAATACTGCGTAGAATTGGAATTCCCCCTGCCACACTCGCTTCATAGAAGAGATCAGTTTTATTATCTTTTGCTGTCGCTAATAATTCAGCTCCATGTAATGCCATTAAGTCTTTATTTGCAGTTACAACATGCTTTCCGCTTTTTAAAGCTTGTAAAATATATAATTTTGCATCATCAATGCCACCCATTACTTCGATGACAACATCAATATTTGGATTATCTAAAATTTCATTTGCATCTTGTGTTAATAGAGTAGAAGGTACCTCTACTTCTCTCTCTTTCTCAATGTTTTGCACTAATACTTTCGTTACCTTCACTGGACAACCTACTTGGTGTATGAGTCTTTCTTGATGATCCGTAATAATACGAACTACACCACTCCCAACTGTCCCAAGACCTAATAAACCAACTTGAATTTCTTTCATAGTACTGTCCACCCCTCAAAAATTGTGTTTAGATGAAATTATATGAATAAAAAATCTGAAAAACAATGCATTTCGAACATTCGGAAAAATAAAGGTTAATCTTTACAAGGAAAACGTTGCCACGTGTTACACAATCTTTCTTTACAATATATAAGGGGTTTCTTGATACACGTAATAATTCAACCAATTAGAAAACAATAAATTCCCATGACTCCTCCACCTAACAAGGGGCTTTTCATCTGGATTATTATGTTTAAAATAGTTTTTTGGCACATCAATATTTAATCCCTTGTCAAGATCTCGTTCGTATTCTTGCTTTAACGTATCACAACTATATTCACTATGCCCAAGGGCAAACACTTGCCTTCCTTCTTGCCCAATGACAAGGTGAACACCCGCTTCCTCAGAATTTGCTAATAATGTTAAGTCTGTCACCTCTCTAATATCACTCTCTCGTACTTCTGTATGACGAGAATGGGGAGCAAAAAACAATTCATCAAACCCTTGTAACAATTTCACATGTTGCTCGCAAACTTCATGTTCAAATACACCGAACATTTTTTCCTTAAGAGGATACTTTGGAACACCATAATGATAATACAAGCCAGCCTGTGCCCCCCAGCAAATATGGAGCGTAGATGTTACATTCGTTTTTGAATACTCCATAATACGTTTAAGCTCTTCCCAATAATCTACCTCTTCAAAAGAAAGAGTTTCAACTGGTGCTCCTGTTATAATGAGCCCGTCAAATTTTTCATTTTCAATATCACGAAATGTTTTATAAAAGCTCATTAAATGGTCCTGCGCTACATTGCGAGACAAATGTGATTCCATATGAAGCAAATGAACATCTAATTGCAACGGTGTGTTGCCAATTAAACGAAGTAATTGCGCTTCTGTTTCTTGCTTTGTAGGCATTAAATTTAAGATAGCAATTTTCAATGCCCGAATATCTTGTGTTTCTGCTCGCTCCTTCGTCATTACAAATATATTTTCCTTCTGCAACACTTTGCGAGCTGGTAAATCTTTATCAATTATGATCGGCATGTTCTTTGCCTCCGACTAGCGCCGCTTCTAAATCTGCAATAATATCAGAAACATCTTCTATGCCAACAGATAAACGAATTAAATCTGATGTAACGCCAGCTAGACGCTGATCTTCAGCACTTAATTGTCTATGCGTTGTGCTAGCAGGATGTATAACGCAAGTTCGTGCATCCGCTACATGCGTTACAAGAGTTGCTAGTTTTACATTTGCGATAAATTCTTTCGCCGCTTCTAATCCGCCCTTAATGCCGAATGTTAAAACACCACTAGCACCTTTTTTCAAATACGTTTGTGCTAACGAGTAATTTTCATTGCTATCTAATCCAGGATAATTCACCCATTCAATACGTTCATGGTTAGCAAGCCACTTAGCAACTACGAGAGCATTTTCACTATGACGCTCCATTCTTAAATGCAGCGTTTCTAAGCCGATATTGCTAATATACGCATTGAATGGGCTCATACAGTTTCCGTAGTCCCTTAATAATTGAACACGCGCCTTCACAATATAAGCTGCTGCACCAAAATTTTGAACGTAACTTACGCCGTGATAACTTGGATCCGGTTCAACAAGTTCAGGATATTTCCCATTTGTCCAATCGAAGTTCCCTCCGTCAATGACAATGCCGCCTAAAGAGCTTGCATGACCATCAATATATTTCGTCGTAGAATGAACGATAATATTTGCTCCGTGCTCAAATGCTTGGCATAAATAAGGAGTTGCTAATGTATTATCCACGATAAAAGGCACTTCTAACTCTTTCGCTGCATCTGAAAATTCTTTAAAATTCAAAACGTTCATCGCTGGATTTCCTAATGATTCTGCATAAATGAGCTTCGTCTTATCGTTAGCAAGTGCCGCAATTTCATCTGCCGTTAAATTGGGATTAAAGAACGTAACATCAATGCCAAGCTTACGTAAACTCACCCCAAATAAATTAAACGTTCCCCCGTAAACAGTTGAAGAGCAAAGTAAATGGTCTCCACTACTACAAATATTTAAAACTGCGAGCATAATAGCCGCTTGCCCAGAAGCCGTTGCAACAGCTCCTACCCCGCCTTCTAAATCTGATAACTTCTGCTCAAATGCAGCTAGAGTAGGGTTTCCAATACGCGTATAAATATATCCTTCTGCCTCTAAGTTAAATAGGGCTGCTAAATCATCCGAAGTATCGTATTTATACGTTGTACTTTGATAAAGTGGTAAAACACGTGGTTCACCATTCTTTGGCGTATAGCCACCTTGCACACAAATCGTTCCTTTTCCCCATGATTCTCCCATCTCTCATTCTCCTTTCTTTTATACAAAATAAAAAACTGCCCCTTTCCTGAAAACAAGAAAGGAGCAGTTTGAAAACACGCTCTAAAGGCTCTTTCTTATCTCTCAGGATTACTACCTGCAGGATTTGGCACAATTCCGTTATACGGCTGTTGCCAAGGTTTCATCGGGCCTGTCCCTCCACCTTTTCTTGATAAGACTATGCAATTACCGTTGATTTTATAGCAATAATTTCCTAATGTCAAACAGTTTTTTCTGAATGTTCTAAAATAAACATTAACAATTTCATATAAAGCAACAAAAGAAATATATTCCATACTAACTCGAAAAAGACCTTTAGAAAAAATGATTCATGTAAAATAAACCCCAATCATCTATTTTCATTAAACAAACTGTTTTAATAGAGCGTATAATTCTTCAAAATTATGCACTTCATATGTCGGTATAATCCCACTATCATTTAATTTCCTTTCTGGATTAAACCAACAAGTATCAATTCCCGCTACATATCCACCTTTAATATCGGCACTTAATGAATCCCCAATAATCAGCCTTTCTTCAGGTGCAAAGTTAGGAATCCGTTCAAAAACATAATCAAAATACTCTTTCATCGGCTTTTGAAAACCTGTATCTTCCGAAACAAAAACACCTTTAAATAATGAATGTAACCCTGCATTACGCAAACGTTTATCTTGCGTCTTAGAAACACCATTTGTCACTATATACAACTCATACTCCCCTTGAATTTGATTTATAAATTCAAACGCACCTTGCATGAGTTGATTTCCTTCTTCTAAGTAGCTACGATAATTATTTTCGAATAATATACCGTCTACTTCTTCTCCATACTCTTTAAACAACATAGAGAATCGTTTATTTACAACTTCATTACGTGATAGTTCACCTTTTTCAAAAGCATTCCAAAGACCTTTATTTATTTTTTTATAACGAGCCTCTATCTCCTCTGTTAAAGGGATTCCCTTCTCTTCAAAAAGCACCTGTAAAGCTACTTTTTCAGCCTTTTGGAAATCTAATAATGTATCATCTACATCAAATAGCAATGTTTTATATTTTTTCATAAATTCATCACACTCTCTTTTCTACAAAAACAAATTTACATAAATCGTATCATTCCTTCTTGTAAAGATAATAGGAGATATCTCATACTATAAATAGGGGTGAAAATATGAAAATCAGCAAAAATGAAGAAGAAATTTATCAATACATGCGAATCCATCAATTCCATACCCTATTTTCATTTCATGTCTTGCCATATGTAGAGCTGCATTCTTTTCAAACGAAAGAGATGATATGTAGCGAAGGAAACGCCCTCCCTTATCTCTATTACTTAATTTCTGGGAAAGCAAAAATATATATGAATCATAAAAACGGGAAAGTTTCATTAATTAATTTTATTCAAGCACCATCTTTTATCGGGGAATTAGGATTAATAGGAGTAGAAAATATCACCAAGTCCGTTGAAGTACTAGAAGATTGTGTTTGTTTAGCACTTCCTCTTAAAGATTGTCAGCAACTTTTATTACAAGATGCAACGTTTTTACAGCACTTATGCAAATTTATTGGAGAAAAGACAATTACTCGCACTGAAAATTACGCAAAAAACTATAGTTATCCTTTCGAAAATCGATTAGCTGCTTTTATTTTATTAACAGAACAAAATAATTGTTATATAGAAAAACATACCGAGGCTTCAGAATACTTAAATGTTAGCTACCGTCATCTTTTATACGTATTAAACCAGTTTTGCCAGCAAAATTACTTAAAAAAAGACGGAAGAACCTATTACATACAAGATCGAATTCAATTAGAAAAACTGGCTGATGAACTTAAAATATAAAAAAAGTAGCATTAACGTTTACCTGTTAATGCTACTTTTTTTCGAGTGACGATTCTATTTTCAATTAAAATT
>NZ_JAKUFQ010000038.1:0-47562 GCF_022663475.1 Bacillus cereus group sp. BfR-BA-01382 | reverse complement strand
TAAATATGAAGGGAATATCGCAAGCACTTCATTTTGGAAAAAGCGTCGCTGATAATGCTTGGGGTATGTTCACTTCTTTCTTAGCTTATAAACTAAATGAACAAGGCAAACAGCTTGTGAAAATAGACAAATGGTTTCCTTCGACAAAAACATGTAGCAGTTGTGGAAATGTGAAAAATATGTCATTGTCTGAGCGAGTCTATTCTTGTATATGCGGTGTAAATCTCGATAGAGATTATAACGCCGCTATCAATATCAAAAATGAAGCAATACGCCTATTAGCGTTAGCATAGATAGCAATAAAATAACCCTTGGAACAAGGGAGTTAGCTTGGCTGTCTTAGGACGAATTCGTTAGCTACCAAAAGTAACGACTAACCGAGAAGCCCTCACTTCAAACAGTCCGTTAGGACGTTAAGTGGCGGGTAGTTCACTTGTATAAATTCTTAAAATTATGATATATGAGGAAATCACAAAAAAGGGAATATGTGTTACCAATCTGTTTAATTGATAAGGTATGGATTTTTTGAGCCGCAAAATATCACATGCCTTATAATCAAAATTAAAAAATAAATTTCAAATTATTTTATCTTATATTTTTGATTTATGTGAGGGACACACCTTAGGTACCACTCCAATGGTATAGGTGTGTCCTTTAATTTTATATAATTAAATAATGTTAGTGATTCTCGTGTAAACTAGGGATTATTATATAATGAGAAATTAGTAATTTAAAGTTTATCTCAAATCTTATAGCTCTGTGTTGTTTTAAGGAATGATAGTTAGGGCTTGTCTGCCTAATTGAACCCATGCTTCTTCAAAATCCTTCTTATCAATTCTTTTATTTTTTTCCGTATCTAATGGATCATTAATGTATACATATTGATCGGTGTATCCAGTTAGTAAAACACTATGTTGACGGTATGTAACCTGTCTCTCACCCATATTTGTTTTCCAAGTACGAAATTCATAATCAGGTAGTTTGCGAAAGCTCGCGTTTGTTAAAATCCAAACAGGGTGTTCTTTATCAATTGCTTTATATAAATCCTCAGGATTACTTCCGGTTAAGTCTATAATACAATTCTCTGATATGTATAATTTGGCTAACTCTAAAATCGGCTTAATATGCACACCTAAACCAGGCATATCTATGTCATACATATCTCCAACAAATCCTTCGTCCATATTTCCCATAAATCCATTGTTTTGAAAAGGTACATATTTAATATTTTCAGCTAACTCTAATTTATCAACGGATAGACCCTTAAAATTTAAAAGCATTGCTAAACTTGTAACTTCACATCCACGTTCTAATTCTGGATTTTGTAAAATCAAAGGGACTTCTAAAGGATTATTCTCTTTAGAAGATAGTTTTTTTTCATCAATTTTAACAAGTTTATCCATCTCATATGTTGTATTTTTAACGCTATTATTTTCACCTTTATGGACTAGAATTATTATACATAATACCGTGCATAAAATAATTAATAGATAAATATTTTTGTGTCGTTGCATTTTAGTATGTCTCCTTAATTAAATTAATACTTTAATTTAATACGTAACGTGGTTGCAAATGTGTCAATATTACAGTGTTCTCTTTAACACGTTTTCAAAGGTTTAAAACTCTTCTTAAACAATTATTAAGAAGAGTTTTTTAGATAAAAGTTATAAAGAATTATTTTTAATTAACTAAGAAATTATGCAAAAAGAGTATTTGTCTGTACATTTGTTATATGCTCGGCTAATACAGTAGCTTGTGCGTGGAGGGGGGCTGGAAATCCTAATGTAATACCATTGTGTTCAGTGCATTCACCAATTGCATAAATTAATTTATCATTTGTTTGCATATACTTATTAACAACTATGCCACGTTTAACATATAAGCCAGCTTTTTTTGCTAAATGTGTATTAGGTCGCCTACCAATAGGTATTACAATTAAATCGTATTTTTTAATAGTGCCATCTTCGAATTGGATCCCCTCTGCATAGTCTGTACCTAGGATTTTAACCGTGTTTTTTTCCATGAGAAATTGAATCCCTTTTGCTTTTAGCTTGTTACATAGTAATGAACAAGCCAAGATATCTTGTTTTGCCATTAAGTGTGAACTGAAATGAACTACGTGGACGTCTATTCCAAAATCAAATAATTTTTGTGCAATTTTTAGACCGAGCATGCCATTACCAATAATAATAGCTTTTTTTGCATGCTTCTTAATATTTAATAGAAATTGGATTTCTTCAGTTGTTCTAAGTTTATTTACTCCAAATAATTGCAGTCCTTTAACGGGAAAAATAAAAGCAGTAGATCCTGTTGCAATGATGAGTTTATCGTAGAAAACAATACGGCGTTTATCTGTAACAATGACCTCGTCCTCACGATCAATTTCTATTACCTTTTCGTTTGTAAAAAGCTTAATATTATGTTGTTTGTACCAATTATATTGCTTTTGTATTCTATTTTTAATATCTAATTGTAATGAAATAGTGTTTATTTGATTGTAGAGAGGATAGAGTTCATCACTGAAAATAGAAATGCTATACATATTAGGATTTTGTATTAAAATCTCTTCAATACAGCGTAAACTAGATATACTATTACCGATTATTACTAAGCGTTTTCGTTTTCTCATATCAATTTCTCCTTTCGATTGTGAAGTATTGAGCAAAGATGTTCGTTCATATTATAACAATTTTAAAAAGCAGATTGCTTGATATATAGTTTATTTTAAAATATGTCACAAATTATCTTTATTCGGGTAATGAGATACAAAGATGATCCCATTAAACTCATAGGTTAGAGGAAATTTTAAAAATGTTACTAAGATATTTCAGATGGAAAATGTTGAATATGTTTGCTGCTAGTAGTATTTCTTCAATTTTTAAAGAATAACGCATACAAACACACTGTAACCTTATAATTAAAGTTTTTTTATGTATAAATGCGAATAATTTCCTGATAGGTCACTATACAAGTAAGTGAAAATTAAGATGGAGTGCTTTTCCTAAACATGATAAATTAAAACTTTTTATACCAGATTAATTATTCTTTTATTCTATATTGACTAGGTATATTCGTGTATTATGCACCTTCTAGGATTTAGTGAATATAGCAGATTGCACATCATTTGAATCATTTTGTAAAGTGAGTATGTTTATTTTGTGAAATATTGAACAAAATCTTGAAAGTGAATATTGAAACATGTAGTTTATTCTTAGGATTATTTATAATAACCATGAACTAAAGGAGTGTGTAATTTTATGTTAGAACAAGGGATAGCTGATGCTATAAAACTTGCACAAAAGAAGAAACAAATATTAGATATAAACCCAATACAATATTTTGTTCGTGCATTACTAGCCGGCATCTATATTGGATTTATTATAGTATTATGTTTTAAATTAGGGGATTTTTTTCACGTTGTAAATTCACCTGCAACTTATTTAAGTGCTTCTTTATTTTTTGGAATTGCACTTATATTAATAATATATGGTGGAGCGGAATTATTTACTGGGAATACAATGTATTTTACAATTTCGACCTTACGAAAAAAAACAACGGTCTTAGATACTTGTCGTAACTGGGGTGCTTGTTTTTTAGGTAATCTGGTAGGTGCAATATTTTTTGCGTTATTATTTTATGGTACTGGTATTTTTGATCAAATTGAATATGAACATTTGATAAGTAATGTTGTTGAAGTAAAAATGAATACACCGACAATACAGCTATTTTTCAAAGCTATTTTATGTAATTGGCTTGTTTGTCTAGCATGCTTCCTTCCTTCTCAAGTAAAAGGGGATACAGCAAAAATAATTGTTATGATGTTATTGGTTTTTACATTCTTTTTATCTGGATATGAACATAGCATTGCAAATTTATCGCTATTTGCAATCTCCCTGGTATCGCCACATCCCAATACTATTTCTTTTAGTGGGGTTATTTATAATTTAATTCCAGTTACAATTGGAAATATTATTGGTGGATCTGTATTTGTTGGCATGGTATATCATTATATAACCCAAAACAACCCTACAGCTGAACAGAAGGGCGATTTAGTTGAATCTCAATGTGAGGAAAACATCCCATTACAAACACAAATAAAAATTTAAGCTACTAATATAATCATTTTCGTATAAAAATAACATAATTATTTTGAATGTTATTTTTATATCAGTTGGCCTAATTAGCCGGAAATACCGTTTTAATAATTCTTTTAAATATATTTTTTTCTTTTATAAAATATATTATTTGTTTTTGTTAGACATATAAGGGAAGGGAAATATACAAAAAACATTCACAACTTATGTGACCTAAATTTGTTAATATAAAATGCAAGATCACATGTCGAATTTATTACAGAAAACTCTAAAAAATCAGTGGGAGGTTTACTAGAAAATGAATTTTGAAAAAGTTTGTTTGGTATAGAAGTGCTTTTAGGGGGTTATTGCTAAAATAGGTGAAATAACCTTCGATATACAAAATAAAAATTTGCAGTAATTAGATTTGAATGAAGATAATATAAGCATGAATGTCATTATGAAAAGTGATAATCCGTTAGTGAATCTTAATAAAAATGTAAGCGTTAACAATTTTATTTAACTAGATGTATAAACTAGATTTTTCACAGAATATCAAAGAATCTTTGAAATGTAGATAAAGAAAAATTATCTTATCTAGTGAAGCTATACATAATATTTTTTTGAGTTAAATAAGAAATAATGTTGGAGCAATATTTGCTGGAAATACATATAAAAAGGAATTTAAGTTTAACTATGTGGTATTGAACATTAATGTATTTCGAGTTCATTATTTGTTTATTCAAAATCAATTAAATCTCTTTTTATTAGAATAACAACAATGCACAAAAACATAACATAAATAGTGAGGGATCTATAAATGAATAAAAATATTAATCGTGTAGTTTTAATTGGTACAGGGGCCGTAGGATGTAGTTATGCATATTGTATGATTAATCAGGGCCTGGCAGAAGAATTCGTTCTTGTGGATGTAAATGAAGCAAGAGCAGAAGGAGAAGCAATGGATTTAAGTCATGCAATTCCTTTTTCACCATCACCAACAAAAGTATGGAAGGGTAGCTGTGACGACTGTAAAGATGCGCAAATAGTTGTAATTACAGCTGGATTACCACAGAGACCAGGTGAAACACGTTTAGACTTAGTTGAAAAAAACACTAAGATTTTTAAAGAAATTATACGTAATGTTATGTCAAGCGGATTCGATGGCATTTTCTTAATTGCAACAAATCCAGTGGACATCTTAACATATGTAACTTGGAAAGAATCTGGGTTGCCGAAAGAACGCGTAATTGGTTCAGGTACAACACTTGATTCTGCACGTTTCCGTTACATGTTAGGAGAATATTTTGAGATCGATCCTCACAATGTTCATGCTTATATAATTGGTGAACATGGTGATACGGAGCTTCCGGTTTGGAGTCATGTGTCAGTTGGCGTTCAAAAGCTGCAAACCATTTTAGAAAATAAAAGTCAGTATAATCAAAGTGACTTAGACGAAATTTTTGTTCGTTCACGTGATGCGGCCTATCATATAATTGAACGTAAGGGAGCGACCTGTTATGGAATTGGAATGTCTTTATTACGTATAACAAAGGCAATTTTACATCATGAAAATAGTGTGTTAACAGTATCTGCATACCTTGAAAATGAATATGGTCATAATGATGTATATATAGGAGTTCCTGCTGTTATTAATCGCGAAGGTATTCGAGAAATTATAGAAATTGAGTTAAATGCGGAAGAAAAGTTTAACTTTAATCATTCGGTACATACATTAAAAGATACCATGTCACCAATACTATAAGATGAATTTATCGTATAACGTTATGTTGAATATATAAATACTTAGCAACAGTTTAAAGGTACCTAATCTAATATACTCAGAAAGCAAATAGTATAGAAAAAATGTTTGTTTAAATAGAAATTAAGTACTTTCATCTTGTAAAGAATCATTTTATAAACATTTTTAAGAAATTAAGATTCTGTACGACATTAGTTCATAATATATCAAGATTGAACGTTTTTAGAAGCGACATAACTATTTATAGCCAAATATGTTATGAATTTCACAAATGATTGATACCTTTTTTGTATACTTTCTACTTAGTCACTAATTGCAGATAAATTTGATTAAATAAAAAGCACTTTTTTTAAAATTCAAGGAAGTGCTTTTTATTTGTTAATCAACTACATACATTTATATGAGAAGAGCGGTTCCTTTGTGCATCTGGCTATCGTTTAATTACATCCTTAAAGGATATTTATATAACAATGAACATACGTAAGAGATGTGATAATTAAGGAGATAATGGAACATACAAAGTTGACAATACACCTTAGGGAAAAGGAGGGAACGAGATGAGAAATTTTTTTGAAGAAAAATATACAAATTTAGAATTTAAGAGAGAACTAATAAATACTATAAGTAAAATCAGTGAATATAAGGGAGCGATAGCGGCATATCAAACTCAAAAACCAGAGATATTTAATCTTTTGGAAAAGAGTATATCACTGCAATATATTAAAACTTTTCCTAATATATATGAAAAGTTTACATTCTCAAATAAACAGTTAAAAAAATTAGTTGATCATCATGCTAGCCCTCAAACATTAGAAGAGGACGCTTTATTTTGTTATTGCAAAACATTAGAACTTGTGCAAAAAGAAAGCCACAAATTACCTATTAAACCGCAAACAATTCAAGAATTGCACTTCCAATTAATGAATTATTCAACTTCTGAAAGTGGTAATTGGAGAAAAAGCGAACTTGTACTATCTTCTATTCCAAAGTTAAAAGATCAATTTAAATTACGTACAGTTGTTTTATATGATATGGTTCCGCAATATTTGTATCATCTATGCGAACAGTATAATGCATTAAGGGCTAAAGGGAATTTTCATCCGCTCCTACTAATTCCTCAATTTATCTTAAATTTCCTATGTATTTATCCATTTAATAAAGGGAATGGCAAGTTAGCAAAAATATTAATTCAATGGTTATTAATTGAAAGTGGATTTACATTTGTAAAATATACATGTATAGATAAATATTTCAAAGAATATGAATCAGATTATTATGATGCTCTGTATAAATCTGCAGCTCACTGGTATCAAGGCGATCATAATGTAGTTTTCTGGATGAAAATTTTTTTAGATATTGTTTTAGTTGCATATAAAGAATTAAATTATGTAATAAAAAATTGTATTAGCACTCATACTAAAAGAAAAAGAATTGAAAAATACATAGACAGACAAGATAATCCTTTTACTAAAGAAAATATTCGAAACATGTATCCAGACATAAGTGAAAGTACTATAAATAAAACATTACACGCTTTAAATTCACAGGGATACATTAAATTAGTTTCTAAAGGTAGAAATGCAACATGGATAAAGCGTAAATTAACTTAGGGTAAAGAACTAGAACACTGGCAAATAATAAACAAGGAGAACCCTAAAAGGGTTCTCCTTGTTTATTATTTGTTAGACTAATGTATCTTTTAGAAGGATAAAGAAGTAAAATAGACTATTTATTAATTGCAATCTAATCATAAAGTTTTGTATCACATCTTTAAGAAAGGCTGGTCTACTCGTTATGATTTTCTAAACCAAATTGTCCCTTTTTACGCATAGTGTAATAAATAGGGAGGCCGAGTGCAGTTAGACCTATTCCACATAAAGCTAGCAGAGGTTGAGTGAATAAGGTATTAATAACAATGAACAATCCGCCAATAATAGCAACTAATGGTATAAAAGGATACAATGGAACTTTATAAGGTCGCACAAGTTCGGGTTCCTTTTTTCGTAAGATGAATACAGCAAGGAATGTCATTGTGTAGAATATCCATATTACAAATACCAACATATCAGTAAGAGTATTGAATCCGCCGACGGCCATCATAATAATTGAAATAAATAGCATAAATAGACCAGAATTATAAGGGACCCGACTATTTTTAGATAATGTAGCAAACCATTTACTAAATGGTAGTTTGTTCTCAATAGCCATGGCATAAGGAATTCGCATTCCTGTCATAATATAACCATTAATTGTTCCAAATACGGAAATTAAAATGCCAATGGTAACTAGTTTTCCTCCCATAGCTCCAAATAGAATTGTAGCTACTTGAGAAGCGGGTGTATCAGTACCTGCGAGCGATGTTGCAGACATGACCATTAGAAACGCGACATTAATTAGTAAATAAACAACCATTACTGTTGATAATCCTAATACGATTGCTTTAGGCAAGTCTTTTTTAGGGTTTTTCATTTCTCCAGCAATATTCCCTACATGAATCCATCCATCATAGGCGAACATTGTTGCGAGTAAACCAGATCCAAGGGCAGATATCATAGATTTGTTCGGCCCTGCCTCAATTGGAAAAAGCTGAAAAGTAACGTCACTTTTGTGTAGTAATCCAAAAATAATAATCAATGCTAATGGAACCAATTTGCATATAGTCGAAGCCATTTGGATTCCACCAGCTGCTTTAGCTCCTAAAAAGTTCATAAGAGTTACAAATGTTGCTGTGATAATTGCAATTGCGATAATTAGCATTTTGTGTTCATTAACATTTAGGCCAAATAAACTAACCGTTTGTGTCCCGAAAATAATAGCAAGAGCTGCAATATTTGCAGGGAAGTATATGACAGTTTGTGCCCAGCCAAGCAAGAAAGCAGTTAAGTTTCCATAAGTCCTCTTTAAATATGCCATCATTCCCCCCGTTTCAGGAATAGCGGCAGATAGTTCAGCAGCAGTTAGTCCTGCGCAAACGGTCAAGATACCACCAATTACCCATGCAAGTAATCCTAGGCTAGCTGTTCCTGTTACTCCATATAATGCAGTGGGCTTGAAAAATACTCCGGCGCCGATAACGGTACCAATAACTGTGGTTAATGCTGCAAAGAAACCAATATCCTTTTTTAGTTGTTGTTGTGACAAAATAATCACTCCCAATTAGAAAAATATATAAATTCTCTTATGAATTCTTTATCCTGTTTGTTAAATTATTTGATAGTATATCCTGTATCCATACAAATAGCCGCCCCTCATCCTTACCAGCTAGAGAATTTGAATACATTTCAGATACTAAATAAAAAAGAAATTAAACGTATAAGTAAAGAAAGTTTAATTTCGCCTCAAATCATGTGAAATTTTTCACATGATTTGAGGCGAGTAAAATTCCATGAATTATACATTAAAAGAAATTCTTTAATTTAACCCGAAACATGAAGTTAAAAACGAGATTTCTTTTATATGAATAATAAGAATAAATGGGGTATTTTAATATTGTGATATAGTAAAATGAAGAATCAAAATTCAAAAGAGAAGATATATTCTTGTGAAGAATATCACAAAGTATTGAGGGATTCAATCATATTTTCGATATAAAATATAGAAAATCAACTAAATAAAACATTTTGTGAAATGTTTCACAAAATTGTTGACCTCTTATTTTTACTAATGGTATCTTGTAGGTGCAATCCAATGTTATAAATTAAATTATATTTGAAAAATATTGTAAGGATGAATATTTAGAATCTTATATTTATCTGACAATAATTAATTTAATTTATAACTCACTCTAAAAAAGGATGTGTAGATATGAAAATTGGTGTAGTGAAAGAGATAAAAAAAGGGGAAGCTCGTGTAGGGATGACTCCAGAAAATGTTCAAAAATTAGTTTCAGCTGGAAATGAAGTTTTAGTACAAAAAGATGCTGGATTAGGTTCTGGTTATACAAATGATGAATATATAAATGCAGGAGCAAGCATAGTAAATCAAGGCCAGGCATGGGATGTTGATATGGTAGTAAAGGTAAAAGAACCACTACCTGCAGAATACCATTACTTTAAAAAGGATCTAATCGTTTGGGGCTTTTTACATCTGGCTGCGTCGAAAGAGTGTGTAGAAGCAATGAGAAATGCTGGTACTACTGCGATTGCTGGTGAAACTATTAGTGAGGATGGAAATTTAGCATTATTAAAACCTATGAGTGCAATTGCTGGAAGACGTGCGGTATTTATGGGAGCTTATTATTTAGAAAAACAACATCAAGGAGAGGGGATTTTATTATCAGGTATTGAGGGAATCCCAGCCGGAAAAGTTGTAATCCTAGGTGGAGGGAATGCTGCAACTAATGCCTGTGATATGGCAATTGGAATTGGATGTAGTGTTACAATCCTAGAGGTTAATCAAGAAAGAATTGCATATTTAAGAAAGCAATACGCAACAGAAGAAGTAAATATAATTGAATCTAATACTGAAAATCTAGAGCGAACGATTAAAGAAGCAGATTTATTTATTTCAACAATTTTAATACCAGGATCTCGCCCTCCTAAAATTGTTAAAGAGTATATGGTTCAATCTATGAAGCCAGGAAGTGTCATTGTGGATATCGCAATAGATCAAGGTGGTACAGTAGAAACTATTAATCATTATACAACTCATGATAATCCTGTATTTATTAAACATGACGTAATTCATTATGCAGTACCAAATATGCCTGGTGCCACCCCACGTACTTCAACTATGGCGTTGGCAAATGGAAATATTGAGTATTTATTAGCAATTTCTAAAGATGGATTAGAAATTGCAATTCAAAATAAATCATCATTAGCATCTGGGGTAAATGTATATAAAGGTATTATTACCTACGAAAATTTAGGTATGACGCTAGGTTTGGACTTTAAAGAATTGAAAGAAGTGTTAGTATGATTACCAAAAAAGTATTGTTAGATATCACTGACATTAAAAAAGCCAAAGAAATTCTTGATGTAAATGCCCGAAAAACACCTTTGGTTAAATCTTTCTATTTAACTAGTAAAACGGGTGGAGAAATTTATTTAAAGCTGGAAAACATGCAGTTAACGGGTTCATTTAAATTTCGTGGTGCATTTAATAAAATTTCCCAACTAACAAATGAAGAGAAAGAACGTGGTGTAATCGCTTGTTCAGCTGGAAATCATGCACAAGGTGTTGCATTATCTTCCCATTTACTAGGAATCAAAAGTAAAATTGTGATGCCAACCTCTGCACCGCAAGCTAAAGTGGATGCGACGAGAGGATATGGTTCTGAAGTTATTTTATACGGTGATACGTTTGATGATGCAAAAGCGAAGTGTGAAGAGATTATAAAAGAAACAGGCGAAACATACCTACATCCATATGATGATGTAGAAGTAATGGCTGGCCAAGGGACAATTGGGTTAGATATTCTGGATGATATGTGGGATGTTGATACTGTTATTGTACCTATTGGTGGAGGAGGAATTATTTCAGGAATTGCTGTAGCGCTGAAATCATTTAATCCCTCCATTAATATTATTGGGGTTCAAGCAGATAATGTTCATGGAATGAAAGCTTCTTATGATGCGGGGAGAATTTTAGAACACTATGAAGCACCAACAATAGCGGATGGTTGTGCGGTAAAAATACCAGGGAATTTAACTTTTGAAATTGTAAAAGACCTAGTAGATGATATTGTAACTGTATCGGAAGAAGAATTAGAAGTAGCAATGAAAGACTTACTGCAACGCGGAAAAGCTGTCGTAGAAGGTGCGGGAGCATTAGCCACAGCCGCTCTTCTGGCAGGAAAAGTTGATAAATATGTACAGGGTAAAAAAGTAGTAGCGGTTATTTCAGGTGGCAATGTGGATTTAAAACGTATTTCAACTGTTTGTGAGCATTTCTTTGTTGCCAATGAGGTAAAATAACGATTCAATAATCTTATAAAATAAAATTATTTTACTTAAGGGGAGCTAGGAGGCGATATCTTAGCTCCTTTTTAAATAAAAGGAGGCGTGTGTTATGGCCAACTTATTTAGGAAAAAATCAGTAAGGAAATTGTTAGAAGATAGTAAAAGTAAGACTTTGACAAAAACGTTGGGCGCATTTGACCTTACCATGCTAGGGATTGGTGCAATAATTGGTACAGGAGTACTTGTATTAACTGGATTAGTAGCCGCAAGAGATGCGGGTCCAGCAGTTATTTTTTCATTTATGATTGCCGCAATTGTTTGTGGGTTTGCAGCCCTATGTTATGCAGAAATCGCATCTGCTCTTCCAGTTTCGGGTAGTGTATACACCTATTCATATGCGACGATTGGTGAGTTTGTAGCCTACTTAATGGGATGGACTTTATTGTCTGTATATATAGTTACAACTGCCGCAGTAGCGGGTGGATGGACAGGCTATTTTCAAAACTTATTAAACGGGTTTGGGATTGAGATACCAAAATCACTTTTAACAATTCCAACACAAGGTGGAATCGTTAACTTACCAGCAGTAATCATTACTTTGTTATTAACTTGGTTATTATCAAAAGGCACGAAAGAAAGTAAGCGAGTGAATAACGCAATGGTATTAATAAAAATTGGTATTGTTGTTTTATTCATTTCAGTTGGTATATTTTACGTGAAACCAGAAAACTGGATTCCGTTTGCACCTTATGGTATAAGCGGAATCTTTGCCGGAGGAGCTGCAGTATTTTTTGCCTTTTTAGGATTTGATGCGTTAGCAACGTCTGCTGAAGAAGTAAAAAATCCACAACGTGATTTACCGATTGGTATTATTGCTTCGTTAGTTATTTGTACAATTATTTATGTTATAGTTTGCCTTGTTATGACTGGTATGGTTTCTTATAAGGAATTAGATGTACCAGAAGCAATGGCCTACGTATTAGAAGTTGTAGGACAAGATAAAGTAGCGGGTATAATCGCAATTGGAGCTGTAATTGGTATTATGGCTGTAATTTTTGCTTACATTTATGCAACAACACGTGTATTCTTTGCGATGAGTCGTGACGGTTTATTACCAAAATCGTTTGCGAAAATTAATAAGAAGACAGAAGCACCAGTATTCTCAACTTGGTTAACAGGTATTGGTAGTGCTTTAATTGCTGGATTTATCGATTTAAAAGAATTAGCGAATTTAGCGAATATTGGAGCGTTATTAACATTTGCGATGGTTGGTGTGTCAGTTATTATTCTTCGTAAAACACATCCAAATTTAAAACGTGGTTTCATGGTACCACTGGTACCAATCTTACCGATTATTTCAATAACATGTTGCTTATTTTTAATGGTAAATCTACCTTTAAAAACCTGGGTTTACTTCGGTATTTGGTTATTTATAGGGATAATAGTATATTTTATATATTCTAAAAGACATAGTCAATTAAACAAACTATAAATGAGATATATCAGTGACAAAGGTACCATGCCCTGCATGTTTGGACAAGTAGGATTCTTCTCATTTGGGATGTACCTTTTTTTTTTATAAAAGATTTAATCAAAAGAACTTGAAAGTTTATGTTATACGTAAAAAAACGGATCTATTTTCAAAATAGATTCGTTTTTTAGGGACATTCCATATTTAAAAGATGTTTGGTTAATATCCGCTTATATTTTTTCCTTTGGGATAGTGAAAATTCTTAAATCTATGAGCAAGAAATCTATCTAAACGCTATCAAGGTGATATTTTGAAATAACAAATAGATATAAAGTACCAAGCATGTACACAATAAGAACAAATAACCCTTTGTATACAAATACACATCAGGAAGCAAAAATATATTTATTTTCTTGTATAGTTAGTTACTAAAAACGAATGGAGAGTATGTGTTTATGAAAATAAACCAGTCAAATCTTAAAGGGGTATGGAAAAAAAGAATATTAATAATTCTTTTGATTGTTTTCGGATTGATTATTGCAGGAGTTAGTTATTGGAACCTTTCACCTACTCCAAAAGCGTTTCTAATAAAAAAAGCATTTGAAGGTGGAATGTTTGTTCAATCGGATAATTATCAAAACGCTTTAAAAGAAACACAAATTGTTAAGGACATCAATTATAATTCTAAATTTCCTGATGGTATATTAGATATTATTTATCCGAAAAACCATCCTGACAAAACACCTGTTATTTTTTGGGTACATGGGGGTGGATTTGTAGGCGGAGATAAATCCGATATCACTGGTTATGCAGTAGAATTGGCAGCTCAGGGTTATACAGTGATAAATATAAATTATGCTCTTGCACCTAAGATGAAATATCCTACACCAGTATTCCAACTTGGTGAGGCTTATGAATATATAAAAGAAAATGCAAAGAAATATAATTTAAAACTTGATCAGGTTTATTTTGCAGGAGATTCTGCTGGAGCACAAATATCTGGACAATTTGTTAATATTCAAACATCTGCCAATTATGCAAGGTTAACTAAAATTGATCCTGTTGTTGAGCCTGCTACAATTAAAGGTACGTTACTATTTTGTGGTCCATATAATATGCCTGCATTAGCTAAAATGGAAACAACTAAAGAAGTACAAGATTTTATGCGTACCACTGGTTGGGCTTACTTTGGGAAAAAGGATTTTGAAACATTACCTGAAATAGAAATTGCTTCTATCATTAAACACGTTACAAAAGATTATCCACCAACATTTATTACAGATGGAAATACTGCATCATTTGAAAATCAAGCCAAAGCATTAGCGTCCGAGTTAGAAAGTAAGAGAGTACCTACAGAAAAACTCTTCTTTGATAGAAATGTTTCTGGTGAGTTGGCTCATGAATTTCAATTTAAAATGAACACACCAGCAGGGCGAGAAACTTTTAATAAAGTTCTTGAATTTTTAAATGAAAATAAATAGTTTGCCTAAAATCGAATACAAAAGTTCAACCATCATTTTAAATTATAAGAACTACGCTATCTTTTCTGTGGAATCCTAGGAAAAGATAGCGTTTTTTTCTCTTAATAACTTACAAAATTAAACTGAAATAGAAAAAAGGAATGAATTATTCGGATGATAGTAAATGTCTTAGTGATTTCAATGTATATATGACAAATCAGTTTGTATTTATTTCCTTGATAGGATTTTACATAATATTAATTTTTTGTGAATTATTAATCTGAAAATAATTTGATTTAAAGTAGTATTCATACGAAATGAATACCTTTATGTAATTTATTTGATTTATAAGATAGTTAAGAATACCAAATCAAAACATAAAAGCTCATTATTGATTGATATTTTATAAAGTTGTATTAATATGTGTCATAAAATAATATCAAAATATAATTATAAATAGAATAAGGGAGGACTATGTAAAAAAGTAATAAATACAAGTTCATAAACTGTTTTTGCACGTAAGTACATGCTAAAGAAACCAAAACTATTAAATTTATTAAGGAAATGAGAGGGAGATACTATGGGGAATAAATCAAAGCATAAAACTAAAAGAATACTTGTAGCTACTGCAACATTAACTATAATTGCTTCTGGAATGGCTTCTTCATCAGATGTCTTTGCAGAGGAAACGCAACAGCAAAAAAGTTTATCGACATCACTGCAAAGTGAAAAGTCAGTTAAATCAGAAAATAGAATATTTACAGTCCCAGGAAAAGGGGATGTTGAGGTACTAAAACAACAGGAAAGAAAAAGTATGGCATTTAGTCCATATGAACCAACTGGTTTATATGCAAAGCCAAATGAACAAATAACGATTAATGTAGAAGGTAATCAAGATATTGAGGTATATATTGGAACGTATTCATATGATGCTTCTTGGAGAGAAGATTCTAAGATAAAATCATTTACATTAAAACCTGGTATAAACACAATCCAATCTCCAAATGGGGGGATGATTTATTTTTATAATAAACAACAAGGAGGTAGCATTCGAACAACAATTACAACAGGTGGAACGACTACGCCTTTCTTTGAACTAGGAAAGCATACAAAACAAGATTTAATAAACATGCTGGACCAGTATCCTAGTGCACATGCAGTGGAGTTAAAAGGCGAACGTGTATTAATTACGGCCAGCCCTGCACGTGTTAAGAAATATTTGTTGGGTTCTAATACAGATCCTGTACAACTCTTAAAAAAGATGGATGAAGCTACTCGAATTCAAGACAAAGTAGCTGGATTATCTGAAGAACAAGTAGATAAACATTATGTTCATTACGTAGAAGAAAATCATTCTCCTGATTATTATATGTATGCAACTTCTTATCGAACAGCATATGTAGGAGACGCAATCCAATACGTGTTAGATATTAATAAATTTATAACAGATGGCTGGGGCCCTTGGCATGAGGCAGGACATTTGAGACAACAATCGCCCTGGAAGTTTTATAATATGACAGAAGTACAAAATAATATATACAGCCTTTCTGTAGAAAAAGCATTTAATCAACCATCCAACTTAGAGAAAAGTGGAATTTATCCAAAAGCATTTCAATATCTAGAACAAGTGAATAAAAATTATGATGAAATTAGCGATGTTTTTGTAAAGCTTGTTATGCTTTGGCAACTACAGTTAGCGTATGGAGAGGATTTCTATCCTAAATTGCATCAATTGTATAGAGACATGCCTTCAAGTGAACTTCCACAAACTGATGAAAATAAAAAACAATTATTTATGATTTCAGCATCAAAAGTAGCCAAACAAAATTTGATTCCTTTCTTTGAGAAGTGGGGATTACATCCAAACAACGATACCATTCAAAAAGTAGCTGCATTAGGATATCCAATTTTAACAGCAGAGATTTGGAAGGGTACAGATTCTAATCCAATTAAACCAGATATGCCTAATGTAAATAATATTTTAGAAGGAAACCAGTTTGCATGGTCGCTGAAAGGGATTGGAGATTTTGAATTCGCAAAAGTAAATTTAAATAAATCAACAGAAGAAATGCAAATAGATTTAAAAGCAGGTGTACCACATAACTACTTTGATAGTACATATGCAAGTATTAAAGTGCAAAACACATCAGGTAAAGTGGTCTATAACAAAGAGATTTATGGAAATAAACAACAAAATGCTGAATCGCAAAAAGTTTCGGTTAAGGTAGGAGACTATATAGAGTTAACACATCTAGAAGGTGTGCATAGAGCTACTATTACAAATGTGGAAAAAAGCATCCAGGAAAGTTTTGGGAACAAAGTGGTGTATGAGATTACAAAAGAGGGATTGAAGAAAGTAGATAAAATTGTTAATCCGGAACCAGATACAGAAGCTCCCACACAGCCACAAGGATTATATGCAAGCAACCTTACTTCTAACAGTGTAGAGCTAAAATGGAATCCGTCTACAGATAATGTAGGTGTAAAAGAATATCAGGTATTACGTGATGGACAATTGATTCAAACCGTACAAGGAACGACATTTACTGATCAAAACTTAACAGTTAATAAGGAATATAAATATGCAGTGAAGGCTGTAGATGCAGCTGGAAATACATCAATTCAAAGTGAAATTCTTCTGGTAAAAACAAAAGATCAAAATGTATCTTATGAGAAATGGGATCCAAAGAAGGCATATACAAAGGGCGATAAAGTTGAACATCAAGGGACAGTGTATGAAGCGGTTCAAAGTCATCAAGGAAATGGGGACCCGAATTGGATATTTGCGTTATCTTTATGGAAACCAATTACAATCAAATAACATGTAAGAATCAGATGTGAAGATAGAACAACATAAAATTGGGGCAGTATTTTAAAGATTTACTGGATGTTGCTTGAATTTTGATAGATTTCTCTACTAAGTTATTATTCAATATTGAACTACTCACCACTTAACGCCCTTACGGACTTTTTGAAGTGGGAGATTCCTGCGAACACCGGTGTATCCACTGGTTATCTTAGCAGGCTCTACCCGTAGTCCCTACGGTGAGAACATAAGTATCTTGTACGTTAACGCACCACACTCCCTACTTTAGCTTGGTTTTCGCAACTTCGGTAAGCATGGGGCGATAGAACGTTGAAGATTTTACGGTTGCAACGTTTTTCTGCAACCAACTCCATATCTTCAGTTTTCAAAGAGCAATCTGTACAAGTAAATGATAACAAACATGTTGGCTTATGCCAACCGACATTCATCTCCCACCTAAAATTGGTGTTTCACACCTTCACATTTTTGAGGAAGGAGTCTTCTGTCGGGAAACAATAAAAATTAGAAAAGGATGTAGATTAGTGATTAGTCAGAAAACGAAGAAAAGATTTAATAAAGTTATTATAATGACCGCAGCATGTAGCATGTTTTCTATGTTTGGAACGTCTATGTTGCACACTAAAGCTGCAACACATTCAGCTGCTCCAGCAGTTTATGTGAGTCCCCAAAATATACCTGTCTCAGATATTATTAGTATAGACTGGTCACCAGTTCAGACTCCACCTTATACGTACTGGGCTGTACACAACTGGAATGCAGGTGGTGAAGCTGGAGGATATGCTGGTTTTCAACAACAAAGTGGGTTTGATGAAAATGGAAAACGTACTTTACATTTTGCCTTATGGGATCCAATTTCCTCTAAAGAAGCAATAAAAGCCGAATACTTATCTCCGAATTCGCAAGCTGGCCCCTTTGGAGGAGAAGGAACAGGAATGAAGGTTCAAACAACTTATGGTTGGAAAGACAACAATTGGTACAGAATGACAATGCGTTCATGGCAAGAAAATGGTCATACCAAATTTGGACAATGGATGAAAGATGTAACAAAGAATAAATGGCATCAAATTGCAATTATGGACTTTCCGGTTGCTAATGTTGCATTTAATCATGGATTAGGAATGTTTCAAGAAGACTGGGCTGATAGTGGACAGAATGTTCGAGAAGCGCGCCTAAAAAATGGTTATAGCCGAAAATTAGTTGATAAACAATGGAGTTCTTGGAATAATCAAAGTATTTCTGGAACGCATGATAATACTTATCAATATGATGGAGGAGCTACTTCAGAATATGTATGGGTCAAAGCAGGAGGTAATACGCAGTCTACTATTGGGTCAGGAAAAATATTCACGCTAAATCAACCTACTCAACCTGAAATAGGAAAATTAGATTTTGATATCCAATCTATATATTATGAAAATGAAAAATTAAATGTATCTTGGAAACTAAAAGAAAATAGTACACCGCAATTTAAGGGGAAAATTGAAATTTATAACAATGAAAATATGACGGGCCAACCTATTAACGTAATTGATGATATTAAATCTTATCAAAATGGAATCAGTCAATCTATATCATTACCAACAAATGCTTATGCAAAAATTGTATTAACGGATATATTTGATCAAACTGTTGAGAAAAAGGTACAAATCAAAAATGAATCTCCAAACATTTTTGAAGGTAATGAATTTGCTTGGTCGCTGAAAGGGATTGGAGATTTTGAATTTGCGAAAGTAAATTTAAATAAATCAACAGAAGAAATGCAAATAGATCTAAAAGCAGGTGTACCACATGACTACTTTGATAGTACATATGCAAGTATTAAAGTGCAAAACACATCAGGTAAAGTGGTCTATAACAAAGAGATTTATGGAAACAAACAGCAAAATGCTGAATCGCAAAAAGTTCCAGTCAAAGTAGGCGATTATATCGAGTTAACACATCTAGAAGGTGTACATAGGGCTACTCTTACAAATGTAGATAATAGTAAACAAGAGAGCTTTGGAAAAAAAGCCATATATGAAGTTACAAAGGAAGGCCTGAAGAAAGTAGAAAAAATGCCAGAAGCAACAATTTTAGAGGGAAACAAGTTTGCGTGGTCATTAAAAGGATATAGTGATAGAGAATTTGCAAAAGTAGATTATGATAAAACGGTAGAAGAGATGAAGGTCAAACTAGAAGCAGGTGTACCACATTCCTACTTTGCTAGTACGTATGCGAGTATTAAGGTCCAGAATTCTTCTGGCAACGTTCTGTACAATAAGGAAATCGTGGGAAATAAACAACAAAATGCTGAAAGCCAAATTGTGCCCGTCAAGGTAGGGGATTACATTGAATTTACCCATATAGAAGGAGAAGCAACAAAGGAAAAAACGCGAGCAACTTTAACTAACCTTGAAAATAACAAAAATGAAACCATTGGAAAGACAGCGAGGTATCAAGTTACAAAAGAAGGCTTGAAGAAAGTAGAGAAAATGCCAGAAACAACGGTTTTAGATGGAAATCAATTCGCTTGGTCATTAAAGGGATATAATGATCGAGAAATCGCGAAAATAGAATATAACAAATCAACAGAAAAAATGCAGATTAAATTAGAAGCGGGTATCCCCCATTCTTATTTTACTAATACGTATGCAAGCATTAAAGTCCAGAATTCATCCGGTAATATTTTGTACAATAAAGACATTATAGGAAATAGACAACAATCTGCTGAGAGCCAAACCGTTTCAGTCAAAGTAGGGGATTGTATTGAGTTTACTCATATAGAGGGAGAAGCACAAAAGGAAAAGACACGCGCCACACTTACTAATCTTGAGAATAGTAAACAGGAGTATATGGGAAAGAAAAGAATATATCAGGTTACCTCTATGGGATTATTAATAAAGTCATAGATTTTACTACAAAAGTTAAATTATAGATTTATATATTATATAAAAATTTTAACCATTATACGCATTAAAAAAATCTCAAGAGAATATAGATTGGCGGGTATAGTATGAACATATTCAAAGGGTTTCTAATTTCATCAATTGCAATGACAACTTTTGTAGGAACAGATCTAATCCTACAAAATGATAGTATTCATAATAAAGTTTATGCTGAATCTTATAATGTCACATACAAGGAAAGAGATTCACAGGAAGAAAGATTAATTGTAAAGTTTAAAAATCAAATTGACTTACCTTATGAAGATGGTATTGAGAAAAGAATAAAAAATGGGGATTATGATAACAATTTAAAGGAGTTATTTTCTGAAAATAAAGAACTTACTTTGAATCGTCTGTTCTCATCTGTAAATCCGATAGAGATTGAAAAGTTATCAGTACACTCTAAATCATTTGCTAATCAATCAGCTAATAATTTATTAAATTATTATATTGTACAAGCTCCTAATAACATAGAAATAGAGTTGTTACTGAAAAAATTTGAAACATCACCTCTTGTAGAGGAGGCTTATATACAAGAAAAACAAATTTTGACACCCCCTGAAATACAGGTACAAGATTTATCTGTTAATCCGTACGATGATCCTAGATTTAAAAATCAAGGATATCTTGAAGCGGCACCAAAGGGAATTAATGCCTCGCATGCTTGGAGCATTAAGGGTGGTGACGGGAAGGGTACAACTTTTGTGGATATGGAATATGGGTGGTTATTGAACCATGAGGATTTAGTCAATAAAAATATAAAGCTTATGTCTGGACAAAATATAAGCCAGCATAGAGCTCATGGTACTTCAGTTTTAGGAATTGTTTCATCCGAAGATAATCAAATTGGAAATATTGGAATTGCACCAAAAGCAAATGTAAAAGTAATATCCCAAATTAGGGATAATGGAATTTATAATACAGCAGATGCTATTTTAAGTGCTGTACATAATTTACAATCAGGGGATGTTCTTTTATTAGAGGCACAAGCTTCATATGATGGGTATGGGGATAAATATTTACCTGTAGAAGTACATCCAGATATTTTTGATGCAATTCGTGTTGGTGCAGATAAAGGGATTATTATTATAGAAGCTGGCGCAAATGGTTCAAACGACTTAGATAATTTTAAAGATCGTAATGGAAAAAAGATCTTAAATCGAAATAGTCCAGACTTCAAGGATTCAGGTGCTATTATGGTTGGGGCGGGATCATCAACTGTTCCACATAAACGTTTATGGTTTTCAAATTATGGAAGTCGATTAGATGTATATGGATGGGGAGAAAATGTTGATACAACATCAGCAAATCCAAATCAAAATACTACAAATTTATATACATCAACATTTAGTGGAACATCAAGTGCTTCACCAATTATTGCCGGGGCAGCAACTTCGATTCAAGGTATTGCTAAAGAACATCGAGGTTCTCCTTATACACCAGCCGAATTAAGAAATATTTTAAGTAATCCAAATACAGGAACACAATCTCAAGATCCTTGGAATGATAGAATAGGTGTTTTACCTGATTTAAAATCTATATTAAATAACTTAGGTTTTAATTCAGATATACCGAACTCTTCTAGTATTTTAGAAGGAAAGCAGTTTGCATGGTCACTAAAAGGAATTAGTGATTTTGAGTTTGCAAAAATTAATTTCAATAAGTCAACAGAAGAAATGCAAATCGACTTAAAAGCAGGCGTACCGCATCATTATTTTAATGAAACGTATGCGAGTATTAAAGTACAAAATGCAACAGGAAAAGTAGTATACAATAAAGACATTTATGGAAACAAACAACAAAATGCTGAAGCGCAAAGAGTTCCAGTCAAAGTAGGCGATTATATCGAGTTAACACATCTAGAAGGTGTACATAGGGCTACTCTTACAAATGTAGATAATAGTAAACAAGAGAGCTTTGGAAAAAAAGCCATATATGAAGTTACAAAGGAAGGCCTGAAGAAAGTAGAAAAAATGCCAGAAGCAACAATTTTAGAAGGAAACAAGTTTGCGTGGTCATTAAAAGGATATAGTGATAGAGAATTTGCAAAAGTAGATTATGATAAAACGGTAGAAGAGATGAAGGTAAAACTAGAAGCAGGTGTACCACATTCCTACTTTGCTAGTACGTATGCGAGTATTAAGGTCCAGAATTCTTCTGGCAACGTCCTGTACAATAAGGAAATCGTGGGAAATAAACAACAAAATGCTGAAAGTCAAACTGTGCCCGTGAAAATAGGGGATTACATTGAACTTACTCATATAGAAGGGGAAGCAACAAAGGAAAAAACGCGAGCGACTTTAATTAACCTTGAAAATAACAAAAATGAAACCATTGGAAAGACAGCAAGATATCAAGTGACAAAAGAAGGCCTGAAGAAAGTAGAAAAAATGCCAGAAACAACAGTTTTAGATGGAAATCAATTTACCTGGTCTTTAAAGGGGTATAATGATCGAGAAATCGCAAAAGTAGAGTATAACAAAGCAACAGAAAAAATGCAGATTAAATTAGAAGCGGGTATCCCCCATTCCTATTTTACTAGTACGTATGCAAGCATTAAAGTCCAGAATTCATCCGGTAATATTTTGTACAATAAAGACATTATAGGAAATAGACAACAATCTGCTGAGAGCCAAACCGTTTCAGTCAAAGTAGGGGATTATATTGAGTTTACTCATATAGAGGGAGAAGCACAGAAGGAAAAGACCCGTGCCACACTTACTAATCTTGAGAATAGTAAACAGGAATTTGTAGGCAAGAAAAAAACATATCAAGTTACTCCTACAGGATTATTAATAAAATAGATAAAAAGGATGTCTAAAAAAATAGTGTTTTTTAGACATCCTTTTTTATTATTAAAAAACGTTAATTATTAATAGTGATGTAGGATGAATTCTATAGCCCCACTAACTATTATATATACTCAAAAAATCAAGTTATAGCTAATGTTCCAAGGATTGACACATCTATTCTTAGTTAATCATGTTATACTTTTCACAAATGAAATGCTACAATATCAAATCCTAGTTTTATGACATCCTTCTGTTGCCACAGTTTATAAAAGGTCAATTCCAATGGGATTGACTTTTTATAGTTGTAGCACAAAGTTATAAACGCCCATATTTATTATAAGATAAATGTTGTAATTTCACGTACCTCATTTATGAATGTATAAATAATTACAATAAATATTATTCTATATGTAGCTTTGCGATATGTAACTGTTAAATAGATAATATTTAACCTTCTCGTGATATTTTAAATTAAGGTTAAAAGAAAGGAACGTAAAATAAAGTAATTCGTTAATATATAAGGATATTAATAATAATTTGTGGGAAATTGAAGAACTAAGGTATATGATTGTGATTTTTTTCACAATCATATACCTTAGTTCTTCAAAATTATTTCAAAAGGAGGTTATAAACAATGAAAAGAATTATAACACTGAGCACTTGTAAACTGCAAGATACTATAAAACATGGTGGGTGTGGTGCATGTCAGACATCTTGTCAGTCTGCTTGTAAAACCTCATGTGGAGTTGCAAATCAAAAGTGTGAAAATACAATAAATAGGAAACAAGAAGTATAGTATTCAATTATATTTTATTTAGGTGGCAATCTTTATGAAAAAGGAGTTTGGTTATCCAGTATGATTCATCAATATAAATTAAATGGATACAATATCGTGTTAGATACTTATAGCGGATCCGTACATGTCGTTGACGATCTTGCTTATGAAATAATTATGCTATATCAGAATACTCCTATGGAAGAAATCCTGTCAATAATGCAGGAAAAGTATAAATATGATTTCCACGTTTCCAAGAAGGAAATTCGAGAAACAATTGCGGATATTGAAGAACTAAAAAGAGATGGGAAGCTTTTTACCGAAGATGATTATAGGGACCTTTCAATTGATTTGATAAATCGTCCCACTTATGTAAAAGCTCTTTGCCTTAATGTAGCGCATACATGTAATCTGTCGTGTGAATACTGCTTTGCTAGCCAAGGAAAATACAATGGAAATAGAGCCATAATGAGTTTTGAAGTTGGAAAAAGAGCCATAGATTTTCTATTAGAAAACTCAGGTAATCATCGAAATCTCGATGTTGATTTTTTTGGTGGGGAGCCACTCATGGCGTGGAAAACTGTCAAACAGATTGTCGCCTATGCAAGAAATAAAGAAAAAGAGTACAAAAAAACTTTTCGTTTTACCTTTACTACAAATGGTATGCTGCTTAATGATGAAATTACTGAATTCTTAAATCAAGAAATGCACAATGTTGTATTAAGCCTTGATGGAAGAAAAAAAGTTCATGATTATCTTCGTAAAACTGTCAATGGGAAAGGTAGCTATAATCATATCGTTCCAAAGTTCCAGGAGTTTGTTGAGAAGCGTGGAGATAAAGAATACTATGTACGTGGAACCTATACCCATAATAATGTTGATTTTACCAATGATATTTATCACATCGCTGACTTAGGTTTTAACAAAATCTCAATGGAACCTGTTATCTGTAATCCCCAAGAACCATATGCGCTCTGTGAAGAAGACCTGCTGGAAATTTACAATCAGTATGAAATTCTCTCGAAAGAAATGCTAAACCGTGAGGAAAAAGGAAATGGTTTTACATTTTATCATTACATGCTCGACCTTTCAGAAGGTCCGTGCGTTCAAAAGAGAATTTCTGGTTGCGGTTCTGGGACTGAATATCTAGCTATTACCCCGTGGGGGGAGATATTTCCTTGTCATCAGTTTGTGGGAGAAGAAGAATATAGTATGGGGAATATATGGGATGGCATTACAAAAGCAGAGATACAGTCTCAGTTTAAGGAAAGTAATTGCTATTCAAAACCGGAATGTCAGGAATGTTGGGCACAGCTTTACTGTAGTGGCGGTTGTCCAGCTAATACAATACATGCAACGGGTTCTCTTAAGGGAACACATGAGTTCAGCTGTAAAATCTTCCGAAAGAGAATAGAGTGTTCTATGATGGTTAAAGTAGTTCAATCCATTAGAGCTATGAAGAAGGAAGAGCAAGGCATGGTTCAGTAAATAAAAAAGTGCACAAGTGTTGTTATAGCATAAATTTATAAAGATAGTTACAAACAAGAATTCTTTAGTCCAATTTAGAATAAATGAGTTTAAAAGAAGATAGCCATTTGTAATGGCTGTCTTCTTTTGTAAAAAATATATAATTTATTCAATTATTTTTTCGATAACAGGCATAACAGCGATTGGTGGAATAGAGTGAGTCCATCCTACGGAAAATATATTTAGTTTTTCACCTACGCTATAGTTATCCTTGCTAGTAATAGGAACACGTAAAATTTTATTCTGAGAAGCTAATTCCCACCAATTATTTTGATAAGAAAGTGCCTCCTCTTTTGTATTAGTGTCAGCTACAACTAAATAATTATCATCTGCTGAAATAACATATCCAGTAAAAGGTATCTGTATTCTTACTTGTTCTTCCTTAATAGGAGTAGGATTACTTATAGAATCTGCGGAAGTAGGAGTTAATCCGAAAACTAATCCACATCCTAGCGTCAGAGTGGTAACCACTGTTACTAATTTTTGTTTTTTTGAAAACATAATATAAATCCCCCTTATATTTTATCCGTACACCATCACCTTTCTATTTTTTATATAGAAAGCCTTTTTATATCCCTAAATTTAACAATTATGTCACAAATAATCCATTGTTTTTTCAAATGGGTATTATTTAAAGATAATATATGTTATAATTCACCAAATTAACTATTAATTTTACCTCTATTTTCTAGTGAATATATATTTTTGAAAAGAATGATAGCGCTATCTTTTGTGAATGTTCCTATTTGCATGATTACCTAATTTTTATGTACAATAAAGAAAAGAGAGTTTCTTAGACAGGAAGAGGAAAGTCATGACCAAGTCATTAGTAAATTTACGAATTGATTTTGCTTTTAAGCAATTATTTGGGACAAGTGGTAGTGAGGATATTCTTATCACATTTTTAAATGCCATGCTAAAGAATTCATTAGAATCACCTATTATGTCACTACAATTAGAGGATCCACATTTACATCGAGAACACGAGGATGATAAATTATCAATTTTAGATGTCTCAGCCACATTAGACACAGGTACTAAAGTAAACGTAGAAATTCAGCTGAATAATAATCACGACATGATTAAACGAAGTTTGTATTACTGGGGTAAATTATATACTTCACAGTTACAAAAAGGGATGCCTTACAGCTCTCTTAGTAAAACAATTACTATTAATTTGTTAAACTTCGTACTTTTTCCCGAATATGAGGAATTTCATACAACGGGAAAGCTATGGAATGTACAACAGCAAAAGCAGTTTAGTGATGATATAGAGATTCATGTTATAGAGCTTCCTAAACTAATGGAACAATGGCGGGAAGAGAAAGTTAATCCGTGGGAAGATTCATTTGTTCGTTGGCTGTTATTACTTCCGGCAAATGAAGATGAACACTTAACTCAAACATTGGAGGACATTGCGATGAATCAAGATCCGATTTTACAAAAAGCAATGAATAAGTGGGAGCGAATGAGTCAAGATTCGACATTCCGACAAGCCTATGAAGCGAGGGAAAAAACCCTAATGGATGAAGCTGCAAAGTTTGCTCACGCAGAGGAGCAAGGAATCAAAAAAGGTATTGAAAAGGGTATTGAAGAAGGCAAAAAAGCCGAACGTATACAATTGGTATGTGGTATGTATAAAAACGGAATGTCTGTAGAGGATATTGCCAAATTTACGAAGTTACCTATAGAAGAAATAAGAGAAATTATCCAATTATAAATAAAAAAGAACACCTACAGCATTTTGAAGTGAACCCCGAAAACGGGACACCAATCAAAACACCTAAACCACTTGTTCCCTAAATTCTTTAGGGGATAGGTGGTTTAATTTTTCTTGAATTCGCACACAATTGTAGTAATGAATGTATTCTAGCACAATCTTTCGCACAGTTGTGTTGGATACTTTTGTTATCTTTTGTGAATAGAAAGCTTCACTTTTTAAATGACCAAAGAAGCTTTCCATGACGGCATTATCATGGCAATTTCCTCTCCGGGACATGCTGGTGATCATGCCGTTTTCTTTGGCATACGCTTGAAATTCTTTTGCTGTATAAATACTTCCTTGATCCGAGTGAAGAAGGACATCTTTTACTTTTCGCCCTCTCATTGCTTGTTTCAATGTTTTCATCGCTAATGTCAGTGTTTGTGATTCGCTGATGACACAACTAATAATTTCACGATTAAAGGCATCCATGATCGTTGATACATACAAGGTACGCTCTCCAAATAAGAGATACGTCACATCCGTAAACCACTTTTCATTTGGTTTGGATGCATCGAATTGGCGCTCCAATCGATGAGGGGCTACCATTGGTTCCGCACCATTGATATATTTCTTTTTCTTTCGACGCACTTTGGAAAGAATATGATTTTGTCTCATGATTCGTAATACTTTTTTATGATTGACACACAGTCCCATTTTTCGAAGAGTAGCGGTCACTCTTCGATATCCATACCGGAATTTATGCCTAAGACAGACGTCCTTTACTTTTTCTTCTATATCATCTTTCAGATCTTCCGTTCGTTGTAACCAACGATAAAATGTAGAACGGGGTAATTCTAATACGTTACACAAGTCTTTTACCGTTATTTTTGTTTGTACATTTCTCCATAAAGTAACTACAGTTTCTGGTTTCAGCCCCTTTCGATTTCCAGATACTTTCCCCATACAAGTAATTTTGTTTTTAGATGTTTATTTTCTAAACGTAGCTGTTCTAATTCACTGAGCTCTTTTGGTCCTTTTCCATAAGAATATTGTTTTCCTACAGGTTGTTGAAAACGGTACGATACCACTTCACCCACGTCTTAATTTGGGAAACATTTTTAATTCCAAGCTTCTCCATAATTGTCCGATTGGAATATCCATCCTTTTTCATTTCAATCACTTTCCACTTTACTTCTTCTGGGTAATGAACTCTTGTCTTCAAACGAAAAACACCTCCAATGAATTTGCATACTTAGTATGCGAATTCAGGAGGTGTTTTTTTCATGTACCACTATTCGGGTTCACTTCATTTGTAGGTGTTCTTTTATATGACCAATAATGTCCGGAGTATAATTATTAGTTGATGTGTCGTCAGGAAAATAAAAATTTACAACATTAAATATTTTTTTAAAGAACTTACATGGATTCTATCTTAAATACATGCTCTATATTCCATCATAATATTGTTAATAATTGTTTGGACGGGCAAAATCTCTTTGATTTCATTTACTCGTGCACCTGCGAAAACAAGACCATTTTCACAATCACCATCCATAGAGGTTATCAAAGAATCTAGCGTGCAGAAACGATAAGAACAGTTTTTTAAGCAATTTATACACTTTTTTATTTTTATCTTTTTATTATTATCAGCTATTAATTTAGTAAAGTTATTTTTAACCGCACGACCTTGGAGCCCGACAGTTGTTTTGACTAATATAGTATCTTCTAATCGAGCATTTATATATTTTTCCTTAAAGGATAGTGGTGCGTCACACTCATTACTTGCAACGAATCTTGTACCCATTTGCACACCAGATGCACCCATTTTTAAGGCATGCGCAATATCTTTTCCAGTCATAATTCCTCCAGCAGCAATTACGGGAATTTCGACTGCTGCAACTACTTCCGGTAATATATCGAATAAAGGTCGATCGGTACCCAGATGACCTCCTGCTTCATGACCCTCTACTACAACAGCGGCCGCACCCAAGCGTTCAGATAATCTAGCGAGTTTGGCTGAGGATACTATTGAAATAACTGGTATGTCAGCATTTTTTCCCCAAGTATACATATCTCGTGAAATGCCAGCACCAGATATGATGAAATCAACTTTTTCCTCAATAGCCGCTTTCATTTTTTCAGCAAAATCATTCATTGCAAAAAGGACATTTACTCCAATATAACCAGTATTCTGGATCTTTTCTTTCGCCTTCCTAATATGCATTCTCATTTCATCTATGGAAATACCAGTTCCTGATATAATCCCAATTCCTCCAGCATTTGCAACTGCAGATGCAAGTTTACTTAATGAAATGCCTACGCCCATTCCTCCCTGCATAATTGGGACCTTTGGCATCATATGACCGATTTTTAATTGTGGAAAGTTCAAGTAAATACCCCATTTCATTAATGTTATTAGAGTAGATCTGTTAAACCCTCTCAGTTTAACACAGTGCTTGGAACAAACACTAGGAAATTAATACCTACTACTAGTAGTTTGTATTGTTTTTTGTTGGTTTTCACAAAATGTTCAAATAGTGCGCTATAAACTTTAGAATAATATCAAATGTATATTTAGGCTTCTGGATAAAAAAACAATGAAATTTAGATTTTCTAATAAAAAATGTCTTTAAAGAATTGATTTGTCAAAAATGAAGTGGGATGTAATCATTAATTATTTTAAGTGGGGATATAAACAGAGCTAAATAGAAATTTATATTCTTTTTAATAAAAGGACTTTTTGTATTATAAGTGTTAAATAATCATTAGTTATAAAGGGAAAAATCTATGTTTTTAGTAATCTACACAATTGGATTAGAGACAATTAGATGTGCAGTCCATTTTAGAGGTATTAAATATCAATATTCCAAAAATCTTGATAATCAATATGCTTATCAAATTTTTTTAGTATTCTAATGATTTTAGTTGCAGATGTTAAAGTGGGAATACGATCCTTTTTATTTGCTAAATCACTTATCAGAGATTTACTTAATCCAGTTCTTTGTACAAGCCATTGTTGTTTGATTCCTCTGTGATCTAAATACTCCCCAAATGGAGTTCTTTTTTTTCCTAGACCAAACATAAAGAATCCCTCCTAATTAAAAATAGCGTATAAATAGCTTGTACAAAATTCCATAAATTTAAACTTTTGTCCATAAATATGGAATTATAATATAGAACAAATCATAGAATAATATAAATAAAATGAAAAAATATGGAATAATTTTGAGGAATCTAGCATTCATAGTAATAGCTACAAGTTGCTGATACACTATCCTAATGGCAACTTGTTGCAAAGGGTATTACTAAAATAAAAAAATCTGAAACTCCTTACGTCAGAAGGATCTTCAGATTTTTTCTTTTTTAAACTTTTAATTTATAGATACGTATTTTATAGATTATTATGCATAATATGGCGAATGAGTAGAATGGATTATCTGCTTATATAGTTTAATCGACCTTGTCACTAAGCATATAAATCTGTTTTAGATATGATGAAAGGAAATACTAACAAAAAATGTGAAATCCGAAATCAGTCATATCTGGTCCAGTATACTCATCATTTTCTACCCAGCTGTTAAGTTATCAGTTTGTAGTGAAAAAAGTACAGTCGGCCAGTTTGTGTAACAAAAAATATTTCTATCCCGTATCCAAATTTAGTTACTTTTTCACTGAGATGACTAGGCTTGTAGGATTCATATTATTTTCTAATAGATGCTCCACATGCAAAATACCAAAAAAGCCCGTCAACGCCAAACTTACTGTCAGTGTGAAAGGATAATAGGTCTTATTGTCGCGGTAAAGCTAATTATAATAAAACAACTTTAATATCTCTGTACCCCAAATTATGTTTGGGTTGCCATACCCAACATAATATGAAAAATCTCAATCTCATTTTTATAGGTTGAAATGAGATTGAGACTCTTTTGTTATTTATTTGCTGGATAATGGAATGGTAACTAAAAATTCTACGCCTTGTTTGGTATTATTTATAGAATGCGTGATAAAAAGGGATTCAAAAATTTGTTTTACAATATATAACCCTAAGCCACTCCCTCCTGTATTTCGATTTCTTGACTTTTCGATTCGATAAAATGGTTTGAAAATATGTTGTATATCTTCTTCTTTTATTTTGACACCTGTATTGATAACTCGCATTTGGATATTGTTTTGTTTAGAATCCTTTGTTAACTTTATATAGACTTTTTCGTTATACGGTGAATACATAATCGCATTATGAATGATGTTTTTACAAGCTTTTTCTAAAAGAACATAATCCGTATAAACAAAAATGTCAGAATCGACTTCTTTTATTATTTGAATGCCTTTTTGAGAAGCAAAAAATTCGAGGTTCTTTGTGATTGTATCTATTGATTTCGAAAGATTTACTTCTTCCACTTGAAGTTTAAAGGTATGTTGTTCTAATTTTGACATGCTTAAAATTTCGCGAACCAGTTGTTCCAGACTTTCAATTATTTGATAATTTTTCTTTAAATACTGGTCACGATTTTGATAAGGGCCGATATTATATATCATCCCTTCTAAGTATCCTTTCATAACAGTAAGAGGAGTTTTTAATTCATGTGCTACAATAGCAAAGAATTCCCTTCGCTTAGTTTCTAATTCTCTTTCTTTTTCAATATCACTTTTTAATTGCTGATTCGCTTTTTGTAAATCAAAAATTGCCTGTTGTAAATTTATGGACATATCATTCAAGCTATTGGACAATTCCCCTAATTCATCCATAGAACGAACCTCAATTTTTTCGGAGAAATCCAAGTTTGCCATCTTTTGTGCACCTTTATTAATATAAATAAGTGGTTTAGTAATAAACCTTGAATAGAGATAAGCACTTCCTAAACCAATAACCAGTACAATGATACTAATATAGGGTAGAAAACGTACCAAGACCTGTGAAGCTTCATCGATTGGTTGAAATGTTGCGAACACCACAAGCGTTAAGTCAACATCTTGGAATTGTATTGGCTTGGTAGCCTCATATGAATTACGAGATTGAGCCAAACCCTTTATTGGTACTGTTGTAACAAAACCTTTTGCTGGAGTACCCCCCTGAACAGTACCCCCTCGAACAGTACTCTCTTGAATAGTACTCCCTTGAATAGTACTTTGAAGAAAAGGAGAATAAATAAGCCTTCCCTCATTATCTTGAAGATATATAATTGCATTATTTTTTTGTGCGTATTCATCAACAAGTGGTGTTGCATTTTGAAGCGTAAGATCTTTAGATTTATCAATTATTTCTTCAATTCCCGTTTGAAGCTGATCTGTTTTGTATTTCTCATAAAATTTAGGGAGAAAGAAGTATAAAGTTACATAAATTAAGGTTGCAAAGGCTAACAAAATGAGGGATGTAGTCATAAAGAGTTTATAGGTAATTCTCTTCATCTTCATGATTTTTACAATCTTATTCATCGATTTTATAACCAATGCCCTTTACTGTTTTAATATAGGGTATATCTAATTTTTTTCGTATGTTTTTCATATGCGTATCAATCATTCGTGTGTCTCCGGCATACTCATATCCCCAAATTTTTTCTACGATATTTTCTCTTGTGAGTACCTTTTTTTCATTTTTAAGTAGTAGTTGCAAAATTTCAAATTCTTTCGTCGTTAAGGGAACTTCAGCTTTATTTACATATACTTTATATGCATCGCCATCGACATGTAGTTCTCTAAATACAAAATGATTATCTGTACTTTGATTATTACTTCTTCTCAGTACTGCTTCGACTCGTCTCATCAAAACATGAAAAGAAAAAGGTTTCGTAATATAATCATCGATTCCAAGATCAAATCCTTTCATTTGATCTTGTTCTTCTTCTAGCGCAGTTAGCATAATAATTGGTATATTTGACTGACTTCGAATCATTTTGGCAACTTCAAATCCATTCAGGTTTGGCATCATCACATCTAGAAGAATTAAATCGAAGGACTGCTTATTAAATTGTTTCATGCCCTCTAATCCATCTGATGCAACTATAACTTTATACTGTTGTGTCATTAAAAATTGTTTGATTAATTCTTGTATTTCTTGATCATCCTCTACCACCAGAATGTGATAGTTCTTCATAATATCACCTCTTGTAGTCATTATAACCCTCCAATCTGGAGTTGATGTGGAGACGTATTAGAAACACTATAAAAACTTCACAAGAAGACTACATGTATTTCAAATTAGCTCCAGATGCATGAGATAGTTTATATACATAACAAGACAGAGGGAGGTAATTAAGATGTCACTAGAAGCAAACATCATTCTTTCTTTATTAGATGTACAATTGTGGATGGCCCCTCATTCGAATAATAGACGCATAAAAGAGAAAAAACAAAAATTGAAACCAGCACCGGGCTTAAACAAATACACAAGTGTAAATAAAAGAAAGCTATATAAGTCTAGTGAACAAAAATAGGGAGGATTAAATTGATTCTCTCTATTTTTGTATTCCATAATTAGGTACTGAAAATCTTTACTATAACTCTAGATTAGCTCCATATAGAATACAGATTAAGTTTGTATGATACATGTACCAAATAGAAAGGAATGATACATGATGTTGACGACTTACACAATCTATCAAATTTTATCCCTTCCTTCTTATTTACACACAAACCTATTACCATCCATTCTCACGAGAATGCTAGAATCTAAGTTTATAACAAAAGAATAAATAAGCTAATGGATGTTTATTGTCCCTTGTTTCCAATTTTTGCAAAACACCTGTATAAACACGTATCCTACTTTGTACATTGAATACTCTATTTGTTAAGAGCCAAATAGGCTCTTTTTTTTAGAGACAAGCTCGAAGTGGGTTTGAATATCGTCATACATATATTCATAGGAAATTTCAAATATAATGTTACCCCTACGAAAAAACAGTTGATTTATGTTTAAACATGCCTAAAGGTGAAATTTTCTTTTTTTGAAATGGTGATGCTTAAATATTACATTCATACATCGTATTTCAAATATTAAGATAAAAACATTCAATTGTAAATTAAAGGAGAAAGGGATGTTCATAATGGGACACGATGATACAAATCAAACAAAAAGCAATAGGCGTAAAGTCTATAAAAAAACAGGGTATTTTTTCACAGGAATAATTGGTGCAATTACCATTGGATTGACCACTCCTTATATAAATGAAATCAAAGGAGGTGAAGATCAATCTCCTAAGCACAACGAAGTAAATCAGGCTACGCCGATCTCTTATAAACCAGAAGATGTGAGCAATCCTCAAAATATGATTGAATCTGCAAAAGAAGTTGTCGTAGGTGTCATTAACTATAAACAAAATGCAGATTCATTTAATGCGCAAGTTCAATCAGAAGAAGCTGGTTCGGGATCAGGGGTCATATATAAAAAAAACGGCAATAAGGCTTTCATTGTTACAAATAATCATGTGATAGACGGTGCGAATAAAGTAGAAGTGAAATTGAATAATGGTAAAAAAGTTCCCGCTAAAGTAGTAGGGACAGATCCATTATTAGATTTAGCAGTATTAGAAATTGATGGGGCAGATGTAAAAAGAGTCGCAACACTTGGAGACTCAGAAAAAATTCGTACAGGGGAAACGGTAATAGCTATTGGGAATCCATTGGGGTTAGAAGGTAGTGTAACAAAGGGGATTATTAGTAGCAAGGAACGAGAAATACCTGTTAGTACACTTGGAAATCAACAAGTGGATTGGCAAGCACAGGTAATTCAAACAGATGCAGCTATTAATCCTGGGAATAGTGGAGGAGCTTTGTTTAATGAACAGGGTGAAGTCATTGGAATTAATTCGAGTAAAATTGCACAACAAGCTGTTGAAGGAATTGGATTTGCAATTCCGATTCATATAGCCAAAACGATCCTAGAGTCTCTTGAGAAAGATGGAACAGTTAAACGTCCGATGATGGGTGTACAGTTATTAGATGTGGAGAAAATGACAGATTCTGCACGCAATCAGTTAAAATTACCAAAAGAGATATCAAATGGTGCAGTATTGAGGAATATCTCAAACCAATCACCAGCAGAAAAAGGTGGATTACAACAGTATGATGTTGTGATTGCATTAGATGGACAAAAAATAGAAAATGTCGTTCAATTCCGAAAATATTTATATGAAAAGAAAAAATTGGGGGATACAATTAAAGTAACAGTTTATCGAAATGGTGAAAAACTAATAAAAAACGTGAAATTAGCGGATTAAACAAGTGCCGCATAAAAATATAGCCACCTTTCGGTGGTTTTTTTATATGTGCTTTTTGTGTGGGTACTAGATATATCAGAGGTGGTAAATGTCATGAAGCAAAAAGAATGCCCGCATTGTTATTCCGTGTAGGAGGCTAATTTTTCTAGCGATAGTATCTCATCTTGTACTGTATGGGTCATAAATAAAGGGAGTTATCCCGTGTTTGTATTCCTTCCTCAAGTTAATTAGTTGGTGACTAATATTTTATACCTATTAATATTATTATTATTCCGTTTGTCCTCATTCCACATTAAATGGACTGACTCTTTACCAATGTTCAAAATCGATTACATATTTTAATTTGTTTTCCAGCTTTTCTTGACTATATTAACAAATCACTACATATGCACTCCAGATAAACCCTAATATCTTTAGATAATCTACTGAATATCTTCATATAAACTCCAGATAGTGTATTTAGAATAACAACTATCAAGGAGGTTAGGAAAAATGAATTTTATAAAACGCGCAATTCTCAGTATGAAAAAAAGGATAGGAACATCGTTAATTTTGATGGCGGTCTTTCTAATTGTTACAAATTTAGTATTGGCGGGATTCACAATTCAAAATGCATCAAAAAAAGCTGCGGATGCAGCAAGAAAAAAACTAGGCGCAGATGTCACTTTAGGTCTTAATTTTGATAAATTAGGTCAACAAGCTAGGGAAACTGGAGAGATGCCTAAACCACCAAAGCTCAACACAAAAGAAGCAGATCGATTAGCGAAGTCCAAGTATGTAAAAGACTATAACTACATAACCAATACCTTCGGAATTTCAGATGGATTTAAACTAGTAGGTGCTTCAGAAGGTGAAGAAGGAAAAGGTAAAGCAGGAATGGTGGCAGTAGCAGGTGGATCAGGTTCGGGTACAGAAATAGATATGAATTCTTCTCTTGTGATGGAAGGAGTTCGCAAAACTGCATTACACGAAAGTTTTAAAAATGGAAAAAGTAAAATCATTGATGGAAAACCAATTACAGAACAGGTAAAAGATCAAAATGTAACTTTAATGGAAAAACGATTAGCGGAACAAAACAATTTAAAAGTAGGAGATAAGGTGAAAATTCAATCAGGGGATAAGAAGAAAACTCTCGAATTTGAAATTATTGGTATTTATGAAACGAATGAGAAGCCAATGGGTGAACATGCCCCTCCTATGATGGACCCAGCTAATAAGCTATATATGCCTTATTCTGCATTGAAAAAATTAGAAACAGATGAAGGTATGGGTAGTGGTATTCAAATCGTGTATTTCTTGAACGATCCACAAAACATTGATGCGTTTAAAAAAGAAGCAAAGAAATTTGATATTGATTTTAATTATTTTAAGTTAGACGCAAATGATTCGTTGTACAAACAAATGATTGGCCCTATCGAAAATATTTCATCAACCTCTCAAATGATTATTTATATTGTATCAATTGCAGGTGCGATTATATTAGGTTTAATTATTATGTTATCGATTAAAACACGTCGTAAGGAAATGGGGATTCTATTGTCCATTGGAGAGAAAAAGTGGAAGCTGATGGCGCAGTTCGTAGTAGAAGTAGTATGTATCGCTATTTTAGCATTTGGATTATCCATAACAACAGGAACTAAAGTTTCTCAATATATAGGGGATAATTTACTTTCAAGTGAAATTGCTACAGCAGACGAAGAAACAGACACCTCTCAAAATGGAACTGTAATGGTGGCTGGACCAGGTGGTACTGTACAAAATCAAAAAGAGGATCCAATTAATAAAATTAATGTAAGTGTAACAGGAGAAGACGTAGGGAAAATGGGGGGGATTGGACTAGCTATTGCTATATTAGCAACACTTCTTCCTGCATTATCTATTCTACGCTTAAATCCAAAACAAATTCTTTTAAAAGATGAATAAGGAGGCTCGATATGGAGACAATTTTACAATTTAAAAACTTAGATTATTATTATGAAAGTAATGGAAAAAAAGTAACGATACTAGATAATGTGAATTTTTCTTTTCAAAAAGGGCATTTTTACACAATTTTAGGACCATCTGGATCTGGTAAAACCACAACTCTAAGCTTAGGTTGTGGGCTGGATATACCTAAAAATGGTTATGTACTGTATAATGGCAAGGATATTCGAAAAATAGGTTTGGATCGATACCGTAATCAAAATGTATCTGTAATTTTCCAATCTTATAATTTGATTACCTATATGACTGCTCTTCAAAATGTCCTAACAGCAATGGAAATTACAGGTGTGAAGGTACAAAATAAAAAAGCAAGAGCATTAGAATTATTAGAAAAGGTAGGAATCACAGAAGTAGAAGCTAAGCGAAATGTCTTACAACTAAGCGGAGGGCAACAACAACGTGTAGCAATTGCTCGAGCACTATCTTGTAATGTTGATTTACTGATTGCAGATGAGCCGACAGGAAACCTTGATGAAGAAACAGCAAATGATATCATTAATTTGTTCCAGGAGCTAGCCCATCAAGAAGGGAAATGTGTAATTGTTGTGACACATTCACAAGAAGTTGCAAAAAAATCAGATCGAGCTGTTTATTTAAGTAAGAAAAAATTAGCAGTAAAAGATGCGTCTAGCATCTAAAAAACAAATTCTATGATTAGAAGAGTTTGCAGGGTATGAAAATCGTGAAAATGATAAAAAACTAGTTAATTATTTTCCGAAAAAATATATGATTAATCTAAAAAGGAATGGAGATAAAAATCTCCATTCCTTTTTAGATAGATAATTTAATCCTTATTTAACAGCCTCTTTTAAAGCTTTCCCAGCTTTAAATGCAGGTACTTTTCCTCCTGGGATATGCATTTCTTCGCCCGTTTGGGGATTGCGCCCAGTACGTGCAGAACGCTCACGTACTTCAAATGTACCAAATCCAATTAACTGTACGGATTCCTCTTTTTGAAGAGATTGTGTAATTTGATCTAGGATAGCTTGTACAGATGCGGTAGCATCTTTTTTAGTAAGTGATGTTTTCTCGGATACTTGGTTAATTAGTTCTGTTTTATTCATTATGAACCTCCAATAAATAATATTTGTTAATTTAATTTTATAGTATAGTATGTTTTCAAGAAAGGGTAAATTTTATATAAATATAATATTAAAAGGTTGAAGATACTCTTACAGTTTTGTATAGGGGGATTAGGTATGTTTACTTTTAAATCTAGACTATATAAATAGTTAAATAAGGGGAATTGTATTGTAGAGAAGATACAGGCTACCCATGTGCATAATTTTAAACTAGAAATAAAAATTAATTAATTGAAGTAGTATCACTTAACTATAAATTTAAGAGCAAATAGACCCAAACAAAAAAATTCACACCTTTTAATTAAAAGTGTGTGAATTTCTTGTTTTGGGTGCTTAATGATTTTTAAGTCAATGATTAAACGTCGGAAATTAAGTTATATATTAGACTTCTCAGCAATATTAAACATATATGGCGTAAAGATTAAAAAGAAACCCAATATCACCATCAAAGAATTTAATGAAAATAACGAAGAATCGTTAATCAAAGATGATCCAAAAATAATTACAAAAGTCATACCAGTTCCACGCAAAATAGATTTAAAAGAAAAAGAATTTGTCATCATTTCAAAGGATTTCAATTGCAAATTTTGAATTGATTTAGCTACTTTGGTTTTCATGTTCAATCCTTCTTTCTAAAAAATAAGGTATATACTATATTCATTGTATTCCTGGGTGTTTTGAAATTCAAATTTTTATCATTTTAGCCAAGAAGACTCCTTCCTCAAGGAGTGTGAAGGGTCACAGTCCAGTGAGTAGGTGGGAGATGAATTGGCTTCGAACAAGGGATGGCAGGAAGCCATCTTAATTGTTCAATTTACAGAAAGTTTTACTCCACTACCTATCGAATGTACGTTTGGTATATAATAGTCATATACCGAAATGGAGGTGAATCAAATGATAATTAATAAAGCTTATAAGTTTCGTATCTATCCAAATCAAGCACAAGCAATTCTAATTAACAAAACGATAGGTTGTTCTCGCTTTGTATTCAATCATTTCCTATCCCTATGGGATCACGCATACAAAGAGACTGGAAAAGGTTTAACATATGGTACATGCTCTGCCAAACTTCCTGCCATGAAGAAAGAGTTCGTTTGGCTCAAAGAAGTGGATAGTATTGCGATTCAGTCGTCTGTTCGCAACCTTGCGGACGCATATACACGATTTTTCAAAAAACAAAATAGTGCCCCGCGTTTCAAATCCAAGAAGAATAACGTACAATCTTATACCACAAAAAAAACAAATGAAAATATTGCCGTTGTAGGGAACAAAATAAAGTTGCCCAAACTAGGCCTTGTTCGATTTGCCAAAAGTCGTGAAGTAGAGGGACGTATTGTAAATGCGACTGTTAGACGAAACCCTTCTGGTAGATATTTTATGTCACTATTAGTTGAAATAGAAGTACAAGAACTTCCGAAAACACATTCTTACATTGGGATAGATGTAGGACTAAAAGATTTCGCCATTTTGTCAGATGGAACACCCTATGAAAATCCGAAGTTTTTCCGATCATTAGAAGATAAGTTGGCGAAAGCACAGCGTGTTCTTTCTAGAAGAATGAAAGGATCTTCTCGCTGGAATAAACAACGAGTAAAAGTAGCTAGAATTCATGAATACATATCAAATGCTAGAAAAGATTACTTAGACAAAATCTCAACTGAAATCATCAAAAGCCACGATGTTATCGGTATAGAGGATTTGCAAGTATCAAATATGTTAAAGAATCATAAGTTAGCAAAAGCAATTAGTGAGGTATCTTGGTTGCAATTTCGATCAATGTTAGAATACAAAGCAAAATGGTATGGCAAACAAGTCATTGTCGTATCGAAAACATTTGCTTCCAGCCAATTATGTTCTTGTTGTGGATATCAAAATAAAGACGTTAAAAATCTAAACCTACGTGAATGGGACTGTCCTTCTTGTCGTACACACCATGATAGGGATATTAACGCAAGTATCAATCTAAAGAATGAAGCGATAAGGCTTCTAACCGCAAGGACTGCGGGGTTAGCCTAATCAATTAGAGTTCGATAGAACTCTTTACTTAGGAATCCCCCACTTCTAAACGAAGTGAAAGTGGGGGTAGTTCAAAATCCTAAAGATATGTCATATGAAATTTTTTTAAGTTCACTGGATTCTTTATTTCCTTTAATATAGCATACCTGGAGAGAATGTTCTTTTGATACATAAGGTAATTGAACTTCTTAAGCCGACGGAGGGATAAAGAAATCCTTTAAAAAATTTAATTGGTGATAGCATATACTTTTACTGTAAATGGGTGATTCACACCACTTGGATTTGCGATATAATATTTAGAATTTGTATCTGCTGCAGTCCTGGATTCATTTGAAATATTGCTCCAACTAACACGATCTAGACCCAGAGAAACATCGACCATAATATTGAAAGAGATACTGTCAGAAGTCTCTCCCTGGGTAGGTTCAATAATCCATTTTAAACCGATTGTCCCTGGGGGTAAATTATTTATACTAAAGTTTTGGCTGGATCGGTTCTTTTCTCCAGGCAATGGCTTAGAGTCAGAAGAAATTTGGGAAATTAATATCTCTTTTTCATTAACGTTTATCCCATTTAATTTAATGATACTATCTATTAAACCTGGACCTGGAAAATCAGCTGCAATGATACCAGAATGTCTGATACCACCTTGTAGTATGAAATCTGTCCCCATTGTATTCATTCCACCATAAAATACTTGACCATTTGTATCACGAGGGAAGTCTTTCCATTCATTTGTTGTGTTTTTTTGAATTAACTGTGGGTTACTACCAGTATCTCGATTTTCCTTTCCACTTGCAACAAACCAAGGATAATAATTATTCCATAATGCTGTAGCGCCACCTGTACCACTAAAATGGTTGAGATAGATATGATTATTGTTAGAGTCGTTATTTGCCTTTAGAAGCTGGTTTTTTACTGCACTCCATTTCTCATACATTCCATCCGGTCCAGCGCTAACTTCAAAATTATCTTGGATATTTAATGATTCATAATTAATTCCGTATTCTTCAACTGCTGAGAAGTTTTGTAGTATTACAATTTTTCCACGGATATCTCCTAACTTAGGGTTATTTCTTTCTGAAAATGGCACAGAATTAGGTTCCCAAAAATAGGACACATTACGGTCTTTATAACTTTTAAATATCTCCTCGAATGACTGTGAGCCGTTCTCTGGATCAGTTTCCTCTTTTAAGCGCATTAAAATTGTTTCTTGAGGGTTTTCTCTTAAAAATTGGATTGTTTCTTTTAATACATCTTCAAACATTGCTTTTTGATTCACAATACCATGCTGCATGGCAAAAGAATTTTTCACACGTTTAACACGCATGTCTACATACCGTATTCCTGCATTGAACTGCTGAGGTAGGGGCATTGTTTGATTTCTTGTCAAATTCTCATCAATAAAACTCGCTCCATGTAAAGCCATAGAACCATGAGTACCTGGAATAGATAATTCGCTTATTCTTTTTGTATCTTCCAATTTTGACATCCAGTTTGGATTTCGATAACCTAAATCGGAGTCATATGAATAACCTGAATGTCTATCAGCAAATACAATTGAAGTTGTACATAAACTCGCTAGTGTAAAACAAGTAAGAATCCCGATTTTTAAATGTTTTTTTATCTTTATTTTCTTCATTATATCTCTCCTGATTTTAAACAGATTAGTCTTATATAATAATTTGGGTGCTTTTACCATATGCATAAAGTCCAGCATGAGAATAACGGACTATATTAATTTGGAAATTTAGTTTTTATAAATAGTGCCAAATTTATAATAGGTACCAAAAGGTTTGTAAAGTTAAAAAGAAAGTAAGTCAAATAAGATAATATGTTAGCTACCATCAGATTTACTATTTTCATTGGCCTTAAAATATTGTGTTAGCTTTAAAATTTAGAGTGGGATATTCTCATTTAGATTTGCTCAAAAGCCATCGTACACTGGGAACATAAGTTTAGAAATGTAATCATACAAGGATGGGAAGGCCAAAATAATCATGTGCAAGTTTAGTGAAATGATGACAAAGTATATTATCATACTTCATGTACTTTATAGGGCATGCAATTTAAATCTAATATTATACAAAGAAAACAGAAGTCTTAAACTAGACGTCTGTTTTCCGAAGTACAATGATTTATTAAAATCGGTAATATTTACATAATTATTAATGTAAATTAATGTAGATATTATATGACAAAATTATATGAATTCCATATCTGAGATCAAAAGACTTTTGGGGAGAGTCTCTCTCTTATTACTGCATTAAAGTTAGAAATGGATTTGTTACATATAATATCATTTTAGAAAAATTTATGAATAATACTTCTCTGTAATCCTAAATAATGCCTATAAGCTTATTTCTCATTAAAGCTTAAACTAACTGCAGTAGCAATAGATTGTCCTGCATGTTCCCAACTACCATCGATAACTTTTCCAAGTTGTTGACCGAGTGAATTTAAATCATTTGGATTAACAGGAATTCCGTTATATGCAGCAAGAAGTGATAAGAGTGGAGTTACAATTGGTGTCCAGCCGCCTCTATCAATATGGAATTCGAATCCCGTTACCTCACCATCTTTTTTTGTGAATTTATAGTAAAGTTGATCATCTGGACGGAAGCTTAAATGATGAGAGATTTGTCCGTATACATCTTTACCGGCTGCACCTCGATCCACAACTTCAATTTCTTTTACATTAAATTCATGCTCAAATACTTTTATTTTTTTTACTTCGGGACCATTTAATGCAGCTTGAACAGCCGTTTCTAGATTACTTTGTGCAAACGGTTGAATACTAACTTGTGATTCCTGTTGTTGGATAGGAGCAACTGTCTCAGCAGCAAATACTGATGTTGTAGGTAATGCCCCTGTAGCTAATGTTGCAGCCAGAGCAGTTGCTGTAATGATTTTCTTCTTCATAATTTTACTTCCTCCTTTTTAATGTATGATAATAAACTATAAATTACTGACAGATAAATTATTTCTATACATATATAGAAAAACATTATTGTGGGTAATGGAAGTTAGACTGACAGATAATTTATATCATAATAGTATCAATATGCATTTGATTTCTCAATTTTCAGTCAATGTATTCAATACTAACCAATTTTAAGTATGTTTTAGAAGGTAAATCTCTAATAGCAATCTAGAAACATGGCAATATTAGAGTGAAAATGAAATGATAATCATAAAATATTCAATTAATATCAAAAAAATATAAAAAATTTCACAAATATTTTTAGGTTATTTGATTTTATTGTAATGTACAGAATTATAAATGTTTATGTATGTTAAAAATGAAGAATATTAAGGTGATGGTTAAAATTAACGAAATGTTCAAGGTTTCAATCTCAAAATATGAATATTAGTTATATAATCATTTTAAGGGGATAATTCACCCCTTCCTCTAATGTTGTTGTTTACAAGTTTATAGTTCCAATGTGTTGAAGCTACGATAAAAAGAACTTGTAATTATATATTACAAGTTCTTTTTGTTTCGATTTTTTTGAAAGGTACCTTAACTAGTTATGTTTTTCATATTTTATTAAGAGAACGGTAGAATTCTATCGGAAGCATATGTACATTATCTTAAAATAAATGGTAATGTGTATATAAATTAAGTGATTCTTAATCGTATTCTAATAACAAAAGGAAAGACCAACTAAAAATATAGTTGGTCTTTCCTTTAAGTTGGTGTAAAAACAAATAAATAAAAGATAGGTGAGAATTAATGCTGCTAAGCAGTATTGATTCTGAATTAACTATAACACACTTTCTAAGAAGTAGTTGTGTCGGTTGATTGAACATTCATCCTTCCTTTTTTATCAAATAAGTATCTAAGATACATCACTTAATTGACAAGGGATGCATTTTAATCGAGACATAAATCAATGCTCAAAATTTAGAAAGTAAATAACGAAATGTTCGAAGTGAAAGAAACCTGCTAACATCGATGTATCTACCAGCTTTCTTAGTAGGCTTTTTCAGTAGTTCCTACGCTGAGAACTGAAGTATCTTGTGCGTTGACGTAACTTCGATAAGTATGGGGCGATAAAACATATTTTTTAAAATGCCCCTTAAACTAATTATAAATCTTTTTTTGCATATATCTTTAGTGAAATTATCATTGATATAATGCCAATAACTATTGAAATGAGACAAGGCATCCATGCCATGATAATTGATGGGAATGGAAGAGGGAGTGTAAAATTCAGATGGCTCAACTGAATTTCTTTTATAAGAGTAGGAGCTACAAAAGGTGTCAAAAAGACAACAATAAAAGAAATCATTCTTGTTTTATCAAAACCAAATTTAAATTGGAAAGGGAGTAGTATTCCAAACAAAATACTAACAACTAAGAATGTTAGTCCGAGAGCGTTTATACTAAGATTCTCGATACCAGATGGTATAATAATTGAAGTTATCATTCTAATAATTGAGGCGCAAAGAAAAACTACCAACAGAAAGAGATATTTTGCTTTTACAAAGGCACTTCTAGTATATGGTGTTGCACAAAGTAGAGTTGCTCCTTTGTATTTGTCTTCGAACTTGGATATTGTACCAAACAAAATATGCTCCATAAAAACTACTGTTAAAAGAAAACCAATAAGTCCACCATCGTTGAGTTGTAACTGAGTAGAAAGATAGATTGGTGCAATAGCTGCAAAAACGAGTAAAATAGAAAAATATCTTTTTACTAATAGTATGTCTTTTACAACAAGATTAATTAGCATAGTTGTTTCCTCCAATATAAGACAGCATTATATCTTCTATAGTTGGTCTTTCCATCAAAACACCAGGCATAAGCCGGCACACATCATCTATTTTATGAGTAATCCCTTCAAATCCATATTTAGTTTGACTCAAATTCAAAAAGAGTTTTTCTGTTTGATTATTAATCAATTGATTATCACCTTTTACTAATGCATGTGTTTCCACTAGTGCATCTTTTTCTTCATCAATTAATATTTGACCATCATCTATCAAAATAATCATGTCTGCTATTTTATCTAAATCTGAGATAATATGAGTAGAAAAAAAGACACTCTTTCCTGGTTCTTTCATAAAATCTAGAAGTATGTCTATTAGTTCACTTCGAACCAATGGATCAAGTCCACTTGTGGGTTCATCCATTATTAATAAATCTGCGTGGTGGGATAAAGCTAGAGCAACTGCAAATTTCATTCGCATTCCTTTGGAGAGGGTAGAAATTTTTTGTCCTAGATTTAAATTAAATCGTTTAATATACTTTAAAAAAACCTGCTCATCCCATTCAGTATAGGAAGGGGCGATTACTTTCTTCATTTCTTTTAATGTTAATTCATCGTAAAAGTACCCTTCGTCTAACACGACACCAATTTTATTTTTGGATTTTCGTTCATGTTTATCTATATCCTTTTCTAAAAAATTAATTTTACCCGAATCTTTGAGTATAAGCCCGAGGATAGCTTTAATAGTAGTAGTTTTCCCAGAACCATTAGTACCAATAAAACCAGTTATACAGTCCTGGTTAAGTGAAAATGTCACGTCTTTTAATGAAAAATTCTCATAAGCTTTGTTTAGATTCTTCACTTCTAACACTGCATTCATTCTTCATTTTCCTCCTTTAAGATTAAATCTAACATCGAATAGAGTTCCTCATTATGGATTCCAATACTTCGAGCCATTTTGTACACTTCTGTCAATTTTACTTCAACCATATGACGCTTTGATTCCATTAATAATTCCAAGTTTGTAGATGCTACATAAGTACCTTTTCCAACCCTGGTAACGATAAAACCTTCGGATTCTAGTTCCGCATAAACTCTTTTTGTGGTTAACATACTTACATGTAAATCATTAGCCAATACACGGATTGATGGTAATTGTTCACCTTCCGTCAATTCATTATTAAATATAGAATCTTTAATTTGTTCCTTTATTTGTTGATATAAAGGTTGATTTGATGCATTATTTAAAATAATTTTCATTTAAATACCTCTCCATCGACAAGTGTGACTGTGTATGATGCACACCATACACACCATACACAGTTAAGATTATAAGTTATTGAAAATGGTTTAACAAGTTATCTTGTTATAAAGTTCACAAAATTTTCATTTTAGGAAAATCTATAACGAAATCCTCATATAAATTTCTTACTTTTTTTATTAATATAATGCTAAAATCTTAAGTTTTAGATACTGGGGCAGAGGAGCTTAAATGGTGGAGTTATATTAATGACTTGTGAGACATATGAAAAAGAGTAATAAATATATAAAAATGGGGGTTAAGGATAGATGAAAACAAGCTATTGCTTCATTGCTGAAGTTGCTAACTTGTTTTCATCTATAAAACTTTGTTTTTTTAAATATTTCTAGTGAACCTTTCAAGAATGAAAGGAATTGAAAAATAGAGATAAGATAATTGATGTGTAAAATAAAAGAGAAGAAATAAGATAACTATTGCTAGTAGCCTAATTACTTTAAAAATAAATAGAATTTTGTTTGCTTGCATAAATATCCTCCTCTAAAACCTTAAATTCATTTTTAAAACAATAGCATTTTTTACTGTTTTTATATTGTTATTAATCGTGCCAATTAGTTATTAGATATTTCTCCCATCAAGAAAATATAGTTTGCTGTTTATCAAGTTAAGCTTTATTTATATATCCTCTGAATGAACTTTTTATATATTTATTTGGATATAGGTCATTAATCATTGCGTATGGGCTTCCATTCCAGTATCTTACTACAGGTGTCCATAGTCTATGACTTTTAAGCCACTGCATTGTGTATTGCTGTAATAATTGATTATCTGTCAGCTTTTCTTTTTCTTCAATTGTCCACCGTAATGCATCTAGCGCTTTTTCTCTCGTCCAAAAACCACTAGGTGTCATCTTAAATTCCCATTCTTTAAATTGATTTGGATATAAATCATTAATCATTGCATATGGACTATCATTCCAATATAATTGACAGGCTCCACGCAATCCTGATTGGGCTAACCATTTATTTTCGTATATATTCTTCAATTGATCCAGATTTAATTTTTCTTTTTCTTCAATT
>NZ_JAKUFQ010000037.1:0-48042 GCF_022663475.1 Bacillus cereus group sp. BfR-BA-01382 | reverse complement strand
CATAATAATTATCTTTTTTATTATAACGAAGTACAGCATCACTTAATTGATCGGCAAGGTTTTTATAACGCTCTTCCTTATACATTTCATAAGCACGATATAATTGTTCTATAATACGAAGATCATCTATAAGTGCATTTGTAGCTGACTGCCTCTCTCCCTTTTCAGAGAGTTTCCATAAAACGATATGATTCTTATATACGAAATTATCTTGAATAACCTTTACTTGCTCATCAAATAACGCCTGGTCATCTTTATCAAGTGTATATTGTAACCATAATCCCGCCGATTCTGATAAAGCTTCACGTCCCTTCGCTTCACCCGTACCTGCCTTAGTATCTACTAAACGATACGTGGCAAGCGTTCCATTTTCATTCACCATATGTCTTAAAATAAAATTTTCTGTACGGTTTCCTTGTAAAGCTGACCAAAATACAATTCCACCTAAAGCGATTAAGAAGATAACTCCAATCCCTATATATAAACGTTTCCGCAATCTTTTCACCTCCCTAGTAAGGCTAACCTTAATTTTATCAGAACATACATAAATTTAAAAAAGACAATCTATTAGATTGTCTCCCCCATTTCTATCCCCCACAAACCTCTTTAGAAGGTTTATATAGCGATTGTACAAGTCGATCATATTCACGACGTGTAATTTCTTTATTATATAGCTTCAATAATAAATCTCTATGCTCTTTTGAAAATGCCATCTTTTTAATGACTTCAGGATACATAAAACACCCTCTCCATTTCACATAAACTTCTTTTTCGAAAAACAGAACTTATGTTCGCATAAAAGATTATAAAAGATTCCTGCGCAAAAAACAAACAAAATATAAGCAACTACTTATTTCTTTCTATTCAAAATATTACAACATTATATTATTATATTCACTTTTTAAATACATATATATTTTTGGTAGTTTTTTTGAATAAATCTTCCAATTCAATCAGAAAATAATGGCAAAAAAGAAGAGGAGTTTACATATGGATACGGTAACATTAGCAAGAGCATTTTTTGGTTCTTCATTAGCATTCCACATTATCTTTGCAACACTTGGCGTTGGACTTTCATTGATGATTTTTATAAGCGAAATACTCTATCACTGGAAGAAAGACTCCGACTATGCCATTATGGCGAAAAGATGGACAAAGGCGTTTGCTATTCTTCTCGGTGTAGCAATTCCAACTGGAACAATTGTCGGTGTGCAAATCTCACTTCTTTGGCCTGGTTTTGCCAAAATTGTTGGGCAAGTTATTTCTGTTCCCTTCCAAATTGAGATTTTTGCCTTCTTTTTGGAGGCTTTATTCATGTCGATTTACGTATATGCAGCCGATAAACTTCCTCCATTTATGAGATTAATCTCGCTATTTTTCGTCATGCTTGGTGCCACGGCATCCGCCGTTCTTATTACATCAGCAAATACATGGATGAATACACCAGCAGGATTTTCAATGAATCCAGATGGATCTGTTTTTAACGTTGATCCTTGGAAAGCTTTCTTTAATCCGAGTTTTGGCACAAGTGCATTCCATGTCGTTATTACGGCTTATGCAACTGGTGCGGCTGTCATTGCTTCTATCGCTGGATTTAAATTATTGAAGAAAAATTTAAGTACACGTGAAATTGCTTATCATAAAAAGGGGCTACTATTAGGGCTTGTCGTGACATTTATTACAGGCGCTACGATGTGGCTTTCAGGGCACGAATCGGCAATCGCCCTACATAAACACTCACCTGAAAAACTTGCATCTGCTGAAGCTTTATTTGAAACGACATCACACGCACCGCTATCCATTGGCGGGATTGTGGATCCTAATACGCTTGAACTAAACTATGCACTTGAAATTCCAAACATGCTTAGCTTATTAGTGGGACTAGACCCTAGCACTGTCGTAAAAGGTCTAAATGAATTCCCACAAGAAACATGGCCACCATTTTATACACATACACTGTTCAACTTAATGGTCGGCACTGCTGCGTTTACCTTTGCAGTTGCAGCAATTGCTCTCTTATATTGGTACTTTGTTTACCGAAAAAAGGGGACAGAACTACCGAAGTGGCTACTTTGGGGGGCTGCCGCATGCGGACCAATTATGATGCTCGGTATTGAATTCGGATGGATTTTCAGTTGTAGCGGTCGTCAGCCATGGACAATTTATGGTATGCAACGTACAGTCGATGCTTCTACTCGCGCTGATTTCGTCGGTCCTTTATTTGTTTTATTCATCATTTTATATATTGGACTCGCTATTTTAACAGTCTTTGTTCTACGGACATTCTTTAGAAGACATCCATTAAAGAATGATTTACAACACCAAGGAGGCGATTCTCGTGCATGAGGAAAGTATTGCAATCATCATCTTATGGGCCCTTATTTTCGTATACAGTATATTAGGGTCCATCGATTTTGGAGCTGGTTTTTGGGGCATGGTATACGCAAAACATCCAACGCTCGCTGCCAAACTTGCCAATCGGTACTTATCACCAACTTGGGAAGTAACAAATACGTTTCTCGTTTTCGTCGTTGTCGCATTTCTCGGCTTCTTTCCGAAAGCGGCCTTTACTCTTGCAACCGTTATGTTCGTACCAGTTATGTTAATTTTAGTACTCGTTGCAGTACGTAGTACATTTATGGTATTTGCTTACTCCTTGCCAAAATATCAGTACCTTCTTCGGGTTATTTCAGGTATTACTGGTCTCTTAATTCCAGCACTATTAATTACCGTTTTACCCGTTACAGAGGGAGCGTATATTACAATGTCTGAAGGAAGAGAAGTACTCCTGTATGGAAAACTTCTTTCTAGCCCGGTTATCTATTGTTATATGCTCTTCGGACTAACGTCTGAACTATTTCTCTCCTCTCTCTTTCTTGCTGATTTTGCGAGAGAGCAAGGTTCAGAAGATGCATACAAACTTTATAGAAGGAATGCCATCATACTTGGCCCTGCAACACTTGTTACGGCGATTATCGCTCTCGTTGTAATGGATCCAGAAACACATTGGCTTATGCAAGGATTAATAAAGCAATTCCCATGGTTTACAGTTTCTATTGTTCTATTCGTTATCGGATACTCGTCCCTTTGGTGGACAAACAAGAAGTATAACACACTAGGATTCCCTCGCATTGCTGTTTTAGCTGTCGTCGCTCAATATGCATTTGCAAGCTATGCTTACGGGGTCGCGCATTTACCGTATATTATTTACCCTGACGTAACTGTATTTACAAGCTTTACAACGAAAGAAACGTTCTATGCACTGCTCATTCTATACGCAATTGGGATTGCAATTTTATTACCAGGATTTATTTTCTTCTGGAATTTATTCTTGAAGGATCGTACTTTTTTGAAGGAAAAATAATATAGCCTTGGAGTCTGTTCCAAAAGGTATTTTGGGATAGACTCCTCTTGTTATATTTTGTCGTTAAGTCGATATATTTTAAAAATTTCTGATATAAATCTCATTTCCTACCTTACTGCCCAATCGATTTATAGACTCCTATCACAATAGTTATTTCACTACTAGTGACACTTGTCCTTTAGCATGAAAAACACATATTCGCTTCATCTCGTTATACGTCTAGTTCTTCTTATTTTTTGCTGAATATACTACCAATATAAACTTGAGACAAGCTACATCTGTTTAAGGGAAAATAGAAAGGTAGGCAAAATATGAGCATTGAAATATGGATTACTATTATTGTATTCTTCTTAACAATGATTGTTATCTTTTGGCGGCCTCGAGGTTTAAATGAGGCGTGGCCAGCAGCAATCGGTGCTGGCATTATCCTAATTACTGGACTTGTGTCAAAACCAGACGTCATAGATATTGTTAGTAAAATAGGAGGAGCCTCCATAACAATATTAGCGACTATTGTTATGGCAGTTATATTAGAAAGCTTCGGCTTCTTCCATTGGTCCGCAGCGAAACTAGCAAATTTAGCAAAAGGGTCCGGTCACCGTTTATACTGGTATATTCAATTACTATGTTTTCTTATGACTCTTTTATTTAATAACGACGGCAGTATTTTAATTACAACTCCAATTTTAATTCTTCTTCTAAAAAACCTTCAATTAAAACCACATCAACAAATTCCTTATTTATTAAGTGGCGCTTTAATCGCTACTGCGTCTAGTGCACCAATTGGTGTAAGTAATATCGTAAACTTAATTGCATTAAATATCGTTAATATGACTCTTTATATGCATACTGCTATGATGTTTGTACCTGCAACATTAGGCTTATTATTTATGTCATGGCTCATGTATACAGTTTTGAAGAAAAAACTTCCGAAAAAATTACCTGTTTCTTCATATGATATTGAAGAAATTTTTTTCACGAAAAACTTCCATCCACTAAAAGGAAATAATTCTGTTGATACGAAACAAAAACGGACAAGATTCATGTTAAAAGTATTAGGTTTTGTCTTCCTTATGCGCTGTCTTCTATTCGTTGCATCCTTCTTATCCATACCAATTGAAATCGTTGCGGTACTCGGTTCACTCGTTCTTCTCATTTGGAGATGGTACTACTTACGAACAAATCCTGTCGACATTTTGAAAAAGACACCGTGGCACATTTTAATTTTCGCCTTCTCTATGTACGTCATTATTTACGGACTCCACAACGCAGGATTAACAGCTGCACTTGTACAATGGCTCGAGCCAGTTGTGAATCAGCATCTACTCTATGCTAGCTTTGCGATGGGCGGACTTGTATCCATCCTCTCTAACGTCTTCAATAACCATCCTGCCCTTATGATTGGTACGATCACATTAACAGAAATGGGACTAGATCCAGTCACATTAAAAACAATCTATCTCGCAAACATCATTGGTAGTGACATCGGTTCACTATTACTACCAATTGGTACGCTAGCTTCACTCATTTGGATGTATATTCTGAAACAAAACAAAATTAAAGTAAAATGGAAAGACTATTTAAGTGTATCCCTTATCGTTATCCCGCTCACAACAGTCGTCACACTATTCCTCTTATTCTACTGGGTACACCTCTTCTTTGCCTTATAAAGTGAAACTTTAATCAGTGGGGGTTTTGTTCATCCCCCACTGATTATTAGCCCTAACCAATCGGGCTTTTACGGGCAGCCCGACCCCGACCTAACTTCTTTGCTTCCGCTGAATTTTGAGGTGGGGGTCTTACTGCCCACAAATAGCGGGATAAACAACAGAATCCCCATTTGCTACCGTCTTAGCAAATGGGGATTCTTCTATAATAAAGTTAGGTACTACAGTGTGATCAATCAAGTAAAGAGGTGTAACGTGTTATTGATATAAATGACTACCAGCTTCTTTAAATTCTTCTGCTTTCTCTTTCATTCCTTTTTCAATTGCTTCTGTCGTTTCTAAATCATTTTCTTTTGCATATTCACGAATATCATGTGAAATTCTCATACTACAAAACTTCGGTCCACACATTGAACAGAAGTGAGCTGTCTTTGCCCCTTCTGCAGGCAACGTTTCATCGTGATATTCCATCGCACGTTCAGGATCTAAAGATAGATTAAATTGATCGCGCCAACGGAATTCGAAGCGTGCTTTTGAAAGTGCATCATCACGCTGATGAGCCGTTTTATGTCCTTTCGCAAGATCAGCCGCATGCGCTGCAATTTTGTACGTAATAACACCCGTGCGTACATCATCTTTATTCGGTAAACCTAAATGTTCTTTCGGCGTTACATAACAAAGCATCGCCGTTCCAAACCAACCGATCATCGCAGCTCCAATCGCCGATGTAATATGGTCATAACCTGGTGCAATATCTGTCGTTAGTGGCCCAAGTGTGTAAAACGGCGCGCCCTGACAAATATCAAGCTCTTTCTCCATATTTTCTTTAATTAAGTGCATCGGTACGTGTCCAGGTCCTTCGATCATAACTTGCACATCATGTTTCCAAGCAATTTTGGTTAATTCACCAAGTGTTTCAAGCTCAGAAAACTGTGCTTCATCATTTGCATCTGCAATAGACCCTGGACGTAATCCATCTCCAAGAGAGAACGAAACATCGTACTGTTTCATAATTTCACAAATCTCTTCAAAATGAGTATATAGGAAGTTTTCTTTATGATGGAATAAACACCACTGCGCCATAATCGAACCACCGCGTGAAACGATACCTGTCGTACGCTTTGCCGTGATTGGAATGTAACGAAGCAATACACCAGCGTGAATCGTAAAGTAATCAACGCCTTGCTCCGCCTGCTCAATTAACGTATCACGATATACTTCCCACGTTAAATCTTCTGCAATTCCGTTTACTTTTTCCAGCGCTTGATAGATTGGTACAGTTCCAACTGGTACAGGCGCGTTACGAATAATCCACTCACGCGTCGTATGAATATTTTTACCTGTAGATAAATCCATAATCGTATCTGCACCCCAGCGAGTAGCCCACGTCATCTTCTCTACTTCTTCTGCAATAGAAGAAGATACAGCAGAGTTTCCGATATTTGCATTGACCTTCACATGGAAGTTACGCCCGATAATCATCGGTTCAGCTTCTGGATGATTAATATTCGCTGGTAAAATAGCACGGCCTTCTGCGATTTCCTTACGAACAAACTCCGGCTCTACCCCTTCACGAATCGCAACGTATTCCATCTCAGACGTAATAATGCCATTACGCGCATAGTGCATTTGCGTAACATTTGCACCTTGCTTTGCTCTAAGCGGCTTACGATCCATTTGCGGGAAAACAGGTGTATGTTTCGAAGCCACTTTCACACCGTCATCCTCTGGTTTTACTTCACGCCCTTCGTATGCTTCTACATCACCACGCCCCATAATCCAGGAGTGGCGCGGCGTTGGAATGCCTTTTTCCAGCTCGACCTTATACGCAGGATCTGTATAAGGACCGCTCGTATCATACACACGGATTGGTGGATTTGGGACGCCATTCGTTTCGCTTTGTTCAATCTCACGCATCGGCACTTTCATACCTTCTCGTGGTCCATCCACATATACTTTCTTACTCCCTGGTAAACTCGATTTCAATTCAATTTGCTCAGCTGAAACAGATTGTTTCATAAATTTTGTTGCCCCCCTGTTCGTGACAAGGACAAGATATGGCCAGCGCATGCCAAAATAAAAAGAGCCAGGTCCATAAAAAAATAAGGACCTGGCTCATAAAGACATCATTATGTAAAGCCGTTAACTTCCCTACGCTGGTACGAGCCAGATCAGGTCCAAAGGGTTAAGAAGTTCACGCGCTTCTCTCTCAGCCTACGCATACGTTAGGCACCCCTAGTTTATCACTGATTTAATTTTCAATACTTTCCCATCATACACTATAATCTGAAAAATTCAAAGTTTATTTCTTTTGTTTTTTATGGAATCATCCACGTTAAATAATATGCCTGTACATACGTCATAATACCAACAATAATTACGAAGAATAAACTATGCTTCACTGTAAAACGGAACAAATCCGATTCTTTTCCAGCAAGACCAACTGCTGCACAAGCGATGGCAATCGACTGCGGGGAAATCATTTTACCTGTTACACCGCCTGTTGTATTTGCTGCAACGAGAAGCACTTCAGATACGCCGACTTGCTGCGCTGTAATGGCTTGTAAATTTGAGAACAGTGCATTCGCAGACGTATCAGACCCTGTTAGGAATACGCCAATCCAGCCTAAGAATGGTGAGAAGAACGGGAATAGTCCGCCTGTTCCAGCTAATGCTAACGCTAACGTAGAAGATAGGCCAGAATAGTTTGCGATAAATGCAAACCCTAGTACAAATCCGATAGATAGAATTGGCATTTTTAATTCGTTTAACGTTTCTTTAAATGTCACTACTGCATCTTTTACATTCATTTTCAAAATAAACATGGAAATGATACAAGCAATTAAAATCGCTGTTCCAGTTGCCGATAATACATCAAACTTTAGAATTGCCTCGTAAGGCGTTGGTTTATTTACAATTGGCTCTGCTTTCATTACTAGATTATGCAGACCTGGAATTTCAAACTTAAATACAAGACTTTCTAAAGCCCCTCCTGGAGCAAATAATGCCTTAAAGAAATTTTGGCTCCAAATGACTACCATAACCGTTAATACGATAAATGGGGACCATGCCTTCACTACTTTTCCAAACGTTAATTTCGGCATCGATGCTGCTGTCGTTGTTGCTGCTACCTCATTATTTGCTTGCCCGGATTGATAAATTTCTTTCGGCTGCCAAACTTTTAAGAACAGTGCTAAACTCACTAAACTTACAAGTGCTGACGTAATATCCGGAAGTTCCGGTCCTAAGAACGTCGCTGTAATGAACTGCGTAATCGCAAATGAACTACCTGCTACAAGTAACGCAGGCCACGTTTGTCTTACCCCTTTAAATCCATCCATTAAAAATACGATAAAGAATGGAACAAATAATGATAGGAACGGTAATTGATGCCCAGCCATTTGTCCAATTTTATGTGGATCAATACCTGTTACTTGTCCAGCAACTGTAATCGGAATTCCCATCGCTCCGAACGCCACTGGTGCAGTATTTGCAATTAAACAAAGACCTGCTGCGTATAAAGGATTTAACCCAAGACCAGCAAGAAGCGCTGCTGTAATCGCTACTGGCGCTCCAAACCCTGCCGCTCCTTCTAAAAATGCTCCGAATGAAAATCCAATTAAAATAACGAGTAAACGATGATCGTTCGTAATCGATAATACCGATGCACGAATCACATCGAATTGACCTGTTTTTACAGAAATTTTATATAAAAATACCGACATAATGATAATCCAAGCAATTGGCCATAACCCGTACAAAAAACCGTACCCGGTTGCTGCCATTGCCATCGTGAACGGCATTTTATAAGCGAATAATGCTACTAAAACTGTAAGTACAACTGTAATAAATCCTGCCACATACCCCTTCATGCGAAAAACCGCCAAAGCTAAGAAAAAAAAGATAATCGGAATAAGTGCTACTGCTGCTGAAATCCAAATATTACCGAACGGATCATAAACTTGTGTCCATGTGTTCATTGTCCTCTCCCCCTAAAGAATCCCCTTTTAAATAAATACAATCTTATCAATAGACTATCAGGTCATCATACCTTTAAGCCTAAAAATAAAAAACGTTTAAGAAAACGTTTTCAACAACTTCCATTTATACTGTACCATAACAATTTCCATTAAAAAATATTTTTTTGAAAATTTTATCATTTAACAAAAAAATCTTACAAAATCGTCATGTTCTTGTAATGTTCATCGATAGAAAGCTTAACTAAATTATTGCATAATAATAGTATAACAACAGACATTATTCATGAGGTGATATATATGAACGGAAATAAAATATTAGCTGCGTTATCATACTTTAGTGTACTATTTGCCCCTATCTTATTCCCTATTATCGTTTGGATTGTAGGAGACGCTGAAACAAAGCCACACGCAAAACGTGCTCTATGGACACACATCATTCCAAGTATCGCTACATTTATCGGCTTAACCATTTTAGGAATTATGGGCATAGGATCTGACCAACCAGATGTAACACTTGGAATTGGAGCAATGATTGTCTTAGCTATTTGCGGAATCATCAGCTTATACTACTTCATCTGGAACATTGTAAAAGGAATTAAAGTACTGAAAGCTTAATTTTAAACAAACGTTTGTTTAAAAAAGGACCCTTGCAAATTGCAAGGGTCCTTTTCCCGATTAGTTACTTTATCTTCTGCGTTTCTTCTTTTTTCTCATCATTTTCTTTCGGCGCGTATTCACCTTATCCGCTATAATGTGGAGCGTACTTGCCACAACAATTCCCATTAAGAACGTTACAATTTCAACCTCATGTTTCTTCGCAATTTCTATTAAATTACCATCCAGTGCGATTACATTTAATAGGAATAAAAATGGAGAAAAGACGATTAACATGTACGCAATACGAATCACATCACCAAGTATAATCGTATGCGTAAAGAAAGATCGATGTGGCATTACTTTCTTATAAGGATACCAAAATATACGTAAGAAACCCCATTTGTTATAAGCATTACTGTACGTATCTAAATCTGGTGTTAAAAATGAAGTACCTACTAAAAAACCAATTGCAAAAGTTAATAAAAAATCAAAATTTGTTAATCCATACGAAAAGAGCAAAAACAAAACAACCGGAAGGGATATTAAGTTTATTTTCGTATGCGTTCTTCCTGATGGCATAATGCACTTCCTCGCTTACGTTCGTCCTGTCACCTTATGACAGATTTCACCTATTGACCTAATTTCTGATCGATAAATGTTGTGTCTATATCCGAACCAAACCATTCTGCCAACTTCACTCGTGCCTTATCTTTCACATCTTCATTGACGTATAACGACACCTGTATTAGTGCGGCCGTTAACGCCCCTAAATCATCCGTATAGCCAATTCCAGCAATGAAATCTGGAATCGCATCAATCGGTGCAATAAAATAAGCAAGTGCTCCAATTACAATAATTTTCACTCGTTTTGGAACATCGGGTCTTTGCAAAACGTAAAACAGTAATAAACTTGTATAAATGACCGACTGCCCTGCTTGCTTTGCAACATGTTTTACTTTCTTCCAAAACGCTTCAACTGAAAATTTTTGTTTCATGTAAAAGCCTCCCTATTTTTAAAAAGAAATAAGCTACAATATGTTATCAGTAAAAGTTCATGGAAATTACACAAAACCTATCAATGAACTTTCATTGTAACAAATAAACCAAAAAAGAACAAGTGTTCGTTAATTTTTACACAATTTCCTTCATATAATAGATTTCTAGATAACCCTTATCCACCTTCGTTTCTTATTTCTCAACAAAGAAATTTTCACTTCCACTTAACATTCTGCTCTATCTTTGTTATATTTTCTAGTTGACGGACATATAAACGAATGTTAAAGTTTTCTCTGGTAGTGACAAATCTTATACAAAAAATGTAAAATGTTATAGTGTTTCTCAGAAATGAATTTTGTTGTATAATACAGAAATGACGTTATGCTTATGAGCAACAAAAGAAACCAAAAGGGTATGCATAGTTATAGTCGTATATGGGTGAATATAGAACCTTTAATTATGGCCAAGAAAACTATGTATTTTTTATTTTAGCATTTTTCGCTCCAAAATCGACCAAGCCTGATAGAGAAAGGGTGGAAATGAATGAAAGAAACCTTGAAATCGCAATTTCAAAATGTGCGTTTCACTGTATTCGTAGCTTTAGCCTTATGGCTGAAAACTTACATTATTACACGCACAAGCTTTGATTTAAAACTTGAATCTTTCATGCAAGAATTCATTTTATTCCTTAGCCCATTAGCAGCATCATTACTGCTTGTTGGTCTTGCATTATTTGCAAAAGGGAAAAAACGTAACTATATAGCACTTGGAATTAACTTTGTCTTAACAATCGTTCTTGTTGGTAACGTAATGTTCTACGGATTCTACAATGACTTCGTTACTTTACCAGTACTCGGACAAACATCTAACTTCGGAAGTTTAGGTTCTAGTGTGAAAGAATTATTTAACTACAAAATTATTCTTGCATTCGCAGACATTATCGTATTCTTCGTTCTATTGAAGAAAATGAAAAACTTTGCACCTACAGAGCGTGTAGCACGCCCGATGCGTTCTCTATACTTCGTATCAACAGTTGCTATTTTCTTCGCAAACTTAGGACTTGCAGAAGCTGAACGCCCAGAACTATTAACACGTTCATTCGACCGCGTTATGCTTGTTAAAAACTTAGGATTATATGTACACCAAGTATACGATCTTGGCTTACAAGCGAAATCAAGTTCACAAAAAGCATTCGCTGACGGTAGTAAATTACAAGAAACAGAAAACTACGTGAAAACAACACAAAGTAAACCAGATCCAAATATGTTCGGTACTGCAAAAGGGAAAAACGTAATTGTTGTCTCTCTTGAGTCATTACAAACATTCTTAATTGGCGCAACAGTTAACGGACAAGAAGTTACACCGTTCTTAAACCAATTTACGAAAGAAAGTTATTACTTTGATAACTTCTTCCATCAAACTGGGCAAGGTAAAACATCTGATGCTGAATTCCTAGTAGATACTTCTTTATATCCACTAGACCGCGGTGCTGTATTCTTCACACACGGTAACAATGAATATACAGCAACTCCAGAAATTTTACGTCAGCAAGGGTATCACACGTCGGTATTCCACGCAAACAACGCAACATTCTGGAACCGTAACATTATGTATCCAGCACTTGGTTATGATCGTTACTACAACGAGCTTGATTACAAGATTACGCCGGAAACAAAATTAAACTGGGGATTAAAAGATATCGAATACTTCGATCAATCTATTGATATGTTGAAAGAAGTGAAGCAACCATTCTATACTCGCTTCCTTACTTTAACGAATCATTACCCATTCACTTACGATGACAGTACAAAATTAATCGACGAATATAATTCTGGTGATGGAGTATTTGACCGTTACATGGTAACTGCTCGTTACTTAGACGAAGCAATGAAACACTTTATTGAGCGTCTAAAAGCAGAAGGTATTTACGACAACTCAGTAATCGTATTCTACGGTGATCACTACGGTATTTCTGAAAACCATAACCGTGCAATGGCACAGTTCTTAGGAAAAGAAGAAATCACTGCATTTGACCATATGAACTTACAAAAAACACCGATGTTTATTCACGTTCCAGGTCAAAAAGAAGGTAAAACAATTTCGAAACCAACTGGTGAAATTGATATTAAACCAACTATTCTAAACTTACTTGGTGTAGATTCTACAAATGACGTTCGATTCGGTCATGATGTATTCTCACCTGATAATAAAGGATTTGTTGTTCTTCGTGACGGTAGCTTCATTACAGATAAATACATGTACACAAACAGTACATTCTACGACCGTGCTACTGGCGAAGTTGTACAATTACCGAAAGAAGAATCTCAACCACTAATTGATCGTGCCCAAAATGAATTGCACATGTCTGATAAAATCATTGAAGGTGACTTACTTCGCTTCTCTGAAAGTAATAAGATCAAAACTGGTGAAGTAAAAACAGCTATTAAAGAAGAAAAGAAGAGCGCTGAGTAATCTCAGCCTCTTTTTTTATTTTCTTCCATACAACTGCTTATATTCATTAACTTTAAAATTACATAACCTTTACCAAATATTCACATAGGGTTAATGAAGAATCTCTATAATAAAATATGTAAACAAGGTTCTACATATTTCTTACCTCTCATCTTTCGTAAGATCCCTTAAAGAAATGTGTAAATCTCTTGTTTCTACTTTCTTATAATTGTCTTTCAACATGTTTTGTTTCCATACACAAAGCATTCAACGAGACAATGTCCCTATGAAAGATAGCTACCCTCCTTGTGCAGCATTCCATAAGAATGTTGCTTTTTTTTATTTAAAAGCAGGATTCTCATTTCTTATTTTCGAATTTGTATATACAAAATGCTGTAAAGTGAAACTTTAATCAGCCCGTTAATGCGGGGGAAATCGTCCTTACTTCTCTATGATTTACAAATACATATACGGTCATATATAGAGAATTGCTTACATAAAAATTACTATAGTGATTTTTATCTCGCATGAATGAAAGTTTCACGTTATTTACGTACTTACGAAAGGATGGGACGGAAATTGGCATACGAAAAATTTGTACTTTGGAATGATGAAGTTATTGATACAACAAAACAACAAACGTACATAGAACTTGAAGAAAGAGGTTTGCAATTCGGAGATGGTGTCTACGAGGTTATTCGCCTATATAAAGGGAACTTTCACTTATTAGATCCGCACATAACAAGATTATATCGATCCATGGAAGAAGTAGAATTATCGCTCCCTTTCTCAAAAGCTGAACTCATCACTTTACTTTACAAATTAATTGAACGAAACCATTTCCACGAAGATGGCACAATTTATTTGCAAGTATCTCGCGGTGTACAAGCTCGCACACATGTATTTTCATATGACACCCCTCCGACAATTTATGCCTATATTACAAAAAAAGAAAGACCAGCATTATGGATTGAATATGGTATACGCGCTATATCAGAACCTGATACTCGATGGCTACGCTGTGACATTAAATCATTAAATTTATTACCAAACGTACTAGCTGCTACGAAAGCTGAACGTAAAGGCTGTAAAGAGGCACTTCTCATAAGGAATGGTATCGTAACGGAAGGAAGCCATTCCAACTTCTTTTTAATTAAAAACAGAACTCTTTACACACATCCAGCCAATCACCTTATTCTAAATGGCATTATTCGTCAATATGTCCTTTCTTTAGCGAATACTCTTCACATTCCTGTACAGGAAGAACTTTTCAGCGTTCGTGACGTTTATCAAGCAGATGAATGCTTTTTTACAGGCACAACGATTGAAATTTTACCAATGACCCACCTTGATGGAACCGCGATTCAAGATGGGCAAGTTGGGCCTATCACCAAAAAACTGCAAAAATCTTTTAATCAAATCTTGTTACAATCCAATATGGCATCTTCTTAAACACGAATAATTTCTGTCCTTTCATATTCAATATATACATTTAAATGGAAATCAAGGTGTAAATTTATGCCTTGATTTTTTTTTGTAATCTTTTTGTCATATTCAGATTCCTACATAAGTCTTGACAGTAATCGACATGCTCTTTAGAATTTTTAACAGTTGGTAAATATTTCTTCACTACATTACAGACAGAAAGGAATCGACAAATTATGAAAAAGTATCTTGCCGGTCTTGCGGCAGTGTCTGTAGCAGGAGGAGCAGCACCTACACTTGATAGTGTTCAAGCTGCACCTGAACAAAATACACAAAAAGCTGCTACAACTGTCCAAGCTTCTGCATCAAACGACTCATCTTATAAGGTAAACGCGAGCGTATTACATGTTCGTGCGGGATCAAGCATTTCTCACGACATCATCTCACGCGTTTATAACGGTCAATCACTAAACGTGATTGGCGAAGAAAATGGTTGGTTCAAAATTAACATTAACGGAAAAACAGGCTTTGTTAGTGGCGAATTTGTATCAAAAAGTGGAGCAACAAACAACAATGTAAGCACAGGCGGAAACAATAAAGTTACTGCTGATGTATTACGTGTACGTACAGCTCCTAACACTTCTAGTTCTGTTTCTGGACGTGTATATGCAGGACAAACATTAAACGTAATTGGACAAGAAAATGGTTGGGTGAAAATTAACCATAATGGTCAAGTAGGTTATGTAAGTGGCGAATTCGTATCTGGCGTTTCTTCTAATGCGGGTTCTTCAAACAACAATACGAATAATAACAATAACAACCAAGAAGTAAAACCAGCAAGCGGAAACTATACAGTAAATGTATCTTCCCTTCGTGTTCGTACAGGTCCTAGTACTTCTCACACAACTGTAGGTTCTGTTACAAAAGGACAAGTAGTACAAGTTGTTGGCGAAGTTCAAGATTGGTTCAAAATCAATTACGCAGGACAAACTGCTTATATAAGCAAAGACTACGTAACAAAAGGCGGTTCTAACGAAAACGTTACAGAAGGCAACAAACAAGAGCAAAACAATAATAATGGAACTATTCAAACTGGCGGTTCTTACGTGGTTAACGCTACATCTTTACGTGTTCGTACAGGCCCTGCTGCTTACCATAGTGTAATTGGTGGTGTTTTAAACGGTACAACATTAAACGTAGTTGGATCTGAAAACGGTTGGTTTAAAGTAAATTACCAAGGAAAAACAGGCTTTGTTAGTAGCGAATTTGTAAAATTCGTTAAAGGTGGTACTACTACTCCTGAGCAACCAAAACAACCTGAAAAACCTAACCAAGGTGCAATTGGCGACTACTACATTAATGCTTCTGCACTAAATGTACGTAGCGGCGAAGGTACAAATTATAGAATCATAGGTGCACTTCCACAAGGACAGAAGGTTCAAGTAATCTCTGAAAACTCTGGATGGAGCAAAATTAACTACAACGGTCAAACTGGTTATATCGGAACACGTTACCTATCTAAAACACCAGTTGGAGGCGCAGTAGATAATAAGCCTAACAATAACCAAAATAACAATCAAAACAATAACAACAATAATAATACAGGCAATAATAGTGGCGACAGTTCTTCCGTACTTGCATATGCAAAATCAATGCAAGGTGTACCATACGTTTGGGGCGGAACTTCTGCTAACGGCGTAGACTGCAGTGGCTACATCTACCATGTATTTAAGAAATCTGGTCATAACATTAGCCGTCAAAGTGTTGCGGGATATTGGAGTAGCCTACCAAAAACTTCAAGTCCACAACCTGGTGACTTAATTTATTTCCAAAACACTTATAAATCTGGTCCTTCTCACATGGGTATTTACCTTGGGGGCGGATCATTTATCCAAGCTGGAGATAAAGGTGTAGCAATCGCTTCATTAAGTAACTCTTATTGGAAGAGCCACTTCTTAGGATACACGAAAGCACCTTAATTAATAGTTTCAAAGCCTTCTAGTTTACTAGAAGGCTTTTTTGTTACGAGTTCAACACATTACTCCCTTTCCCCTAGTTTCTCTCTACAAAAATAATGTATCCATTCTTCTATTTCATACACTTTATTCTGCAAAAACAATGCATAACGTTATCATAATGTATATATTTTCATAAAAAACATAACCTATTTCATGTCTATTTATTTTATATGTGTTTTTTTGAAGAATTTTCTTTTTATTTAAACTTTTCATTAGACGTTTGACCTCCGATGTCCATTATGATAAGTTACTTAAGATGTTATATTCGTAAATGTATAGACAACTGGTTTATACACTGTTTTTACTATGAGGAAGGAGCATAACTGCATGAATCTTTTATGGGGAATTGGCGGCGTGATTGGAGTATTAGCAATTGCTTTCTTACTATCTTCCAACCGCAAAGCTATTAATTGGCGCACAATTTTAATTGCGCTAGCATTACAAATGTCATTTTCATTTATCGTATTACGATGGGATGCTGGTAAAGCAGGTTTAAAACACGCTGCTGACGGTGTTCAAGGATTAATTAATTTTTCTTACGAGGGAATTAAGTTCGTTGCTGGGGATTTAGTCAACGCAAAAGGACCTTGGGGATTTGTATTCTTTATTCAAGCACTACTTCCAATCGTATTTATTAGTTCATTAGTAGCAATCTTATATCATTTCGGTATTATGCAGAAATTTGTTAGCGTCGTTGGTGGTGCATTAAGTAAACTTCTTGGAACTTCTAAAGCAGAAAGCTTAAACTCAGTAACGACTGTATTTTTAGGACAAACTGAAGCTCCAATCTTAATTAAACCTTACTTAGCACGCTTAACAAATAGTGAATTCTTCACTATTATGGTAAGCGGTATGACAGCTGTTGCCGGATCAGTTCTTGTCGGCTATGCAGCAATGGGTATTCCGTTAGAGCACTTATTAGCAGCTGCAATTATGGCAGCTCCATCAAGCTTATTAATTGCGAAACTAATCATGCCAGAGACAGAAAAAGTAGATAATAACGTTGAACTTTCTACAGAACGTGAAGACGCAAACGTTATCGACGCAGCTGCACGTGGTGCATCTGAAGGTATGCAACTTGTTATTAACGTAGCAGCAATGTTAATGGCTTTCATTGCATTAATCGCTTTATTAAATGGTCTATTAGGATTAGTTGGGTCTTTATTCCATATTAAACTTAGCCTTGATTTAATCTTCGGTTACTTATTATCACCATTTGCAATCTTAATCGGGGTTTCTCCAGGTGAAGCTGTACAAGCAGCAAGCTTTATCGGTCAAAAACTTGCAATCAACGAATTCGTTGCATACGCAAACTTAGGACCACATATGGCAGAGTTCTCTGACAAAACAAATCTAATTTTAACATTCGCAATCTGTGGATTCGCAAACTTCTCTTCTATTGCAATTCAATTAGGTGTAACAGGAACGCTAGCTCCTACTCGCCGTAAACAAATTGCACAATTAGGGATTAAAGCAGTTATCGCTGGTACATTAGCTAACTTCTTAAATGCAGCAGTTGCAGGTATGATGTTCCTATAAACTTATATAGAGTCTTCTCTTTCTCCAAGAGAAGACTTTTTTCATGCACTCCAAACGCCTTTTATGTATCTATCAATCACCTTACCCCAAATATGAGGACATTATGATACAATAATGTTTAAGTCTTTTTATTTTTCTTATGAAAATAGAGATACTACTTGTTGTTGCCCTTCAAAAGAATTTAACGACATAGTCAATTTCTTAATAATTGCGCATACTACAAGTATCTATGGATGAAATAGCTTTAAGGAGGAAAGTTTTGTGAAAGATAAGTTCTATAAAATCCTCTCTATGTGGATTCTACAAATTGTATTTTATTTTACTACTGTACATGTGACGAATTATGAGCATGCGCTCATTTTTACAATAATATACGTAATCGTAAATGTACTATTCTTATTTTTAGCTGATAAAACAGCATTTATTTTCTTCATACTAGGAACCATTATTTCCGTATTTTATTTATTTTATCAAGCATGGCTTCATTTATGGAGTACATCAGATCAATGGCAATATATGATTACCCACTTCCTGATGGTAGCTAACTTCTTCATTGTATATATAACAACTCACCTATTGAAAAAAGTGATTCATGAAAATAAAACTTTAACTGAGCGTGTGAGAACGTTGGAACAATATATTGGAGAATCAAAATTATTAACTAGACAAGAATTCGAGAGACGTCAAGCGTTATTAACGACTGCAATGAATCGTCGTAATGAAACAGGCGTTATCGTTTACTTTGATTTCACTTCCTTTAGTAAATATACGAAGGAAAGTGTTATGGATCGTGTAGCTTCCTTATTAGTTGAAACGGTAAGGAATGATTTTGACCTTGCTGCTGAATATGATGAGAGTACATTAGTTATTTTATTACAGAACACAAATGAGGCTGGTGCAGATATAGTAATGAACCGTCTACAGCCAAAATTAGAAAAATGGCTTGCAGCTGAAGCAATCCAAGATATAAAAATTTCACGCGAGCAAATTGGAAACAAAGGACAGACATTGTTATGATGACTCTCGTTATACTTCTTTTATTTCTTCTGTTTTGCGTACTCGTTTTTTGGATCAGTATCACATTTTCAATTAAATATGTACTTATTTTTACGGCCTTTCTATTCTCTGGCTTACTCGTTTACTACTCTTTCTTAACAATCGCGGGTTTAATTCACCGAAATAGCAAACGAAAAGATCGTACACTAGAACATTATCCTAGCGTCGATATTTTCATACCTGCCCATAATGAAGGGGTCGTTATTAAAGATACTTTAGAGGCGATGGCGAAGATTGAATATCCAGGAAAGCTAACTATTTATTTATTAAATGATAACTCTCAAGATGAAACACCTGAAATCGGCGATGATTTCGACAAAGCTTATGCTCATATTCGCCACATTCGTGTTCCCTCCGGTGAACCGAAGGGTAAATCACGTGTACTAAACTATGGGCTTAGTATTTCAGATGGTGAATACTTCTGTGTTTACGATGCAGATAACCAACCTGAACCACACGCACTGCGAATGCTTGTAGAGCACGCTGAAACAACTGAAGATGCGGTTGGAGCAGTTGGACACGTTCGTACTGTAAATGAAAAAAGAAACTGGCTGACGCGAATGATTTCGCTAGAATTTCAAATCTTCCAGCTCCTTATGCAATCTGGACGCTGGTTACTATTCCAAACGGGTTCACTGACAGGAACAAACATGCTTCTTCGTCGCTCTGCACTAGAAGAGCTTGGTGGCTATGACCCTTATGCAATTGCAGAAGATGCTGAATTAACATTACGAATTACACAAAAAGGTTATCTCTTACCAATCGTCCCAGAATCAGTTACTTGGGAACAAGAACCAGAGCATTTAAAAATTCTTATTAAACAACGTACACGTTGGCTCCAAGGAAATTTATACATTTTAGAAAAAATGTTCTCGTCATTAAGTTTCTTTAAAGGAAAACTGCTCGTTCATTCCTTACAACAAGTTCTAGTGTATGTTGTATTTTGGCTATTCCTAATCATTTCAAACGTTTGGTTTGTAATTGGGCTACTCGGGATATTCCAAATTCAATATAGCATTCCGCTACTATTTATGTGGTATGTAGCATATATTACATATGTTTCACAATTATTTAGTGCCCAGAGTGTCGAACGAACCTTTACACCGACTAATATTTTTATTAGCGTTATTATGTACTTTACGTATGCACAGCTCTTTACGTACTTATTTATTCGCAGCTTAATCTTATATTTACGTGCAAAGAGCAAGAAACAAGTCATCGGCTGGGATAAGACAGTTCGATTTAAAAAAGATAAATAAAAATAAGCACAGAGCGCCGTATGCTCTGTGCTTATTTATTGCCGTATAAATTATATATCAGACAATACCCCTTAGCTGAAAGTAATTTCACGTCCATCCCCCAACGAACGATCGACCTTCATTTATATACGAAAAAGTGATTGCTATTTTTGTAGAACCAATTGCTTCTCTTGCTGTTCTTTGCGCGTTTCAGTCTTAGGTTCCGTGCTTTCTTGGACACTACGATGTGCCACACGTTTCAAACAAATATGCTTCCACTTTCTTTCGTAACGTTTCATTATTCTAGATGTCCCCCTTGAATGCGCTTTAAAACTATTTGAAATCGCTTACAGGAAATAATATAGCACATATACATAAAAGTGACAACACATTTCCGACATATTTTTGACAAAAATACGAATAGAATTCGTAAGGTATCGAATATTGTCGAAACCTATCGTTTTTTCTTCATATAAAGGGCATACTACTTATATAGTAAAGTATTTTATTTCCCCTACCCGCATTTCAAATTCCTTCTATATAAAGTGAAACTTTCATTAGCCATCACCAATCGGGCTTTTACAAGCAGCTCGATTTATTTGCTTTTGCTGAATTTTGAGGTGGGGTTCTTACTGCTCAGCAAATAGAGGGATAAAAAAAGAGCTGATATAAAATCAGCTCTTTTCCTTCTATTATTAATGACGCTTCATACGTCCTTCTTTTTGTAACTCTTTAAATAATGCTGCCATCATAAAGAAAATAACAAAGACGAATGGGAATGCTGCAATGATAGCTGCCGTTTGTAAGGCTTCTAATCCGCCAATATATAATAAGGTAGAAGCTATCGCGGCTAGAACGATACCCCAAATCATTTTAATACGATTTGGTGGGTTTAAACTACCATGTGTCGTTAACATTCCTAAAACAAATGTTGCAGAGTCTGCCGATGTAATAAAGAATGTAGAAATAAGAAGAATCGCTAAAACAGATAAAGCTGATCCAAAGCTTCCCATCTGATCGAACATAGCAAACAATCCTACTTCTGTTCCCATCTCTTTAATTTTTTCAAAGATATGTGCATCACCAAACAGCTCCATGTGAATACCAGTCCCGCCGAAAACGGAGAACCAAAGCGCACCGATTACGGTCGGTACAAGTAACACACCGATAACAAACTCACGAATTGTACGACCTCGTGAAACACGAGCAATAAACGTACCTACGAACGGTGACCACGCAATCCACCATGCCCAATAGAAAATTGTCCATGACTGAATCCATTGATTTCCGCCTTCATCCAATGGACTTAAACGGAAACTCATACTTGGCAATTCCTGAATATAAGAACCTATTGTTGAAGTGAAGTAATTCATAATAAAGTTTGTTGGACCTGCAAATAATACAATGATCATAAGTGCAAATGCAAAAATAATGTTCGTATTACTTAAATATTTAATTCCTTTATCAAGACCTGTTTGTGCAGATAACATGAAAAGAACTGTTACGATTGCAATAATAACTAACTGTGTCGTTAATGAATTCGGAATAGATGTTAAATAGCTAACACCACCTGCAATTTGTTTTGCACCGAGACCTAATGAAGTTGCAACACCAAACACAGTTGCGAAAACAGCTAACACATCAAATGAATGAGCAATACGTCCGTGTTCCCCACCCTTAAATAACGGACCTACCGTCGCACTAATCGTACTTGCTTTTCCTTTTCTAAAGGTAAAATAAGCAATACATAACGCTACAAACGCATATAGTCCCCAAGGATGTAATCCCCAATGGAAAAATGAAAAACGCAATGCAAGGCGCGCACTTTCCTCAGTTGCACCTTCTCCAAACGGAGGTGCGTACAAATGGTTTAATGGTTCAGCAACGCCCCAGAAAACTAAGCCGATACCCATACCAGCACTAAATAGCATAGCAAACCATGTCATATAACTATAATCAGGTTCGTCATCATCTTTACCTAAACGAATAGAACCGTATTTCGAAACAATTAAAAAGATAGACACACCTAAAATAATAGAAACGGAAATAATATAAAACCACCCAAACTTACTAACTAATGCAGTTTGAATTGCAGTTGTTACATTTCCTAAGCTACCTTTTCCAATAATAGATTCGGGAATAATCCCCCAAATTGTAAATGCAATACATAATGTTAATGAAACGATGAATGTTTTTGTCAGTTTCCTCATCAAATCCCCCTTCGTAGGTTTCGCTTTTGTAAATAACATAAATTCCGATATGTAAAATCGGATAGAAAACTATAATTTTGCGGTGATTTTCTTACTTTCACCTTCACCAATTCGAATTCTTATAGACAGCCTTACCTTTCGTATAACCTTTTCACTCTGCAAGAGCTACAAGTTAGAAATACTGCTGTCAAATTGTGTGAGAAAAACGCGGATAGGAATGTATTTTCCTAAAAAAGGATGTGTTACATATGTAAAAAAGGGCGAATTTCTTCCTTGCAACCCTTTCGTTTTGTAACAATTATGCGGTTTTTTTGCTAGTATATAGCACGTGTTTATAGCTTCACAAACAAAATGTTTATGTTTATATAACTATATTACCCATAAAACGGTAAAATACTCAAGGAATGTAATCGTTTAGTAAACATCATGTAACATTCTTGTAATATTTTTATTTACGTCGAAAAAAATATGTTGTATTAAATATTTTGAATATAACCAGCAACCTATGAGTCATATAGAATGAAAAACGCTTTCCTATATTTTTTGTTATATTACAGGATGTTAACGACTGATTACGAATGGTTTGTAATTGTGTGTTTTCCCCAAATCCGAAAAAATCTGTTGCTATAATGAGGACACGAAAACAAACGCAATGGAGGCTATCATGAAAAAATTAATTGGAATAGCAACAGCAGCAGTTTTTGGTCTTGGGATTTTCACATCATCTGCTAATGCAGAAACTGTTGTAACAACAGACGTACTAAACGTACGCGAAAACCCTACTACTGAATCAAAAGTTGTCGGTAAATTACTAAACGGTAATAAAATAGATGTTCAAAATACAGAGAACGGATGGTCAAAAGTTACTTTAGACGGTAAAGACGCATTCGTAAGTGCAGAGTTCACAAAAAGCATCTACTACGTAACAGCTAACGTATTAAACGTACGTGCTGAAGCGAACACAAACTCAGAAATTCTTGGAAAGTTGAAGAAAGACGATGTAATCGAAACAACGAACCAAGTACAAAATGAGTGGTTACAATTTGAATATAACGGGAAAACAGCTTATGTTCATGTTCCTTTCTTAACAGGTACAGCACCTGTAATTGAGAAACAAGAAACAACTGCTCCTGCTAAAGCTAAAGTTGAAGCACCAGCTAAGGATCAAACACCTGCAGCACAAGCAAAACCAGCTGCTAAGCCTGCTGTGAAAGCTGCTGAAACTAGCGAACCATCTGGTGGTCGTGAGTTAACAGTTGTAGCTACAGCATATACAGCTCATCCGAGCGAAAACGGTGGCACATATGGCGGCCGTGTATTAACTGCAATGGGTCATGATTTAACTGCGAATCCAAACATGAAAATGATTGCTGTTGACCCGAAAGTAATCCCATTAGGATCTAAAGTATGGGTAGAAGGTTACGGAGAAGCTATCGCTGGAGATACTGGTGGTGCAATTAAAGGTAACCGTATCGATATCTTACTTGGATCAGATAGTGCTGCTCAAAAATGGGGCCGCAAAACTGTTAAAGTGAAAATTTTAAAATAACCAATGACTGCTAAATTACAAGCCGGTTCTCTTTATTGAGAGCTGGCTTTTATTTATTTATAATACATATAAGGAGGCTATGCCTATGAATGTACAAGCAAAAATAGACTGGATTGGTACGCCAAAACCGTACATATATAAAGATGAAGTAACATATAACGCTACTTCTATTGATTTCTCACTCGCTGGCGATGATAATCGCTATAAGCTAATTGTGCTCAAGTCAGAAAAAAATACACATTACAAAATTGTGCAATATGGAATAAAACCAGGCTCTCAAAAGCCATTTCCTATCGACATTCCATTTGAACAAAACATGTTACCAATTATAGAGCAAATATTACATGATCCATATGTACAAGCGATATTAAAGGAAACGCACTCATAATTGTAAAAAAAGATATCAACGATTTTCCGAATATATCTATCATAAATCGCAATATATCAACGATTTTTCAATTATATCTATCATAACTTACGATATATCAACGGTTTGACACGAAATATCGATTTAGCTACAAAAAGAGGCTGTTCAAATATTGAACAGCCTCTCTCATATTAACGAGTTGGACCAGATACATCTTCTGATTTCAACGTATTATTTGCACCAAGAGAATGATACAACATCTTTCCATTTCCATTCACAGTTACAATATGTTCGTTGTTAAAACTTTTGAACTTCACAGATCCATCACCGTAACGAATATGATACTCTTCATATGTCGTTACTTTATATTTCGTATCACTTTGACGCTCTACATTACGAACTTCCATCGTTAATAAGTCTTCTGTAATTCCTTTTTTGTGTAAATACTGTATATAATCACGGTCTTCCTTATACGATTTCCCGCTCTTATCATAATTATTTTCAATTAAACTAAAATCATTTAATGAAATTGCACGTACGTTATCATAAATATGATTTTTTACAAATTCGCCCACTGCTGAACTTGATGTTTCTTTCGGGAATTTTAAGTAATAGGTGCTTTGGTCTCCAACTTTAACGCTTTCTGATTTAATTAAGCCAAACTCAGCATTTTTCTCTAAATGCACTTCTACCGTTTCATCTGTTGGTACAGGACCAAGTTTATAACTTCCGCGGCTTAACTTCCCACGCTTCTTACCATTCACAACTACATTTGCATCATTTTCATCAGAGGAAATTGTTACATAATTGCCTTCTAATGATAAATTTACATCTATCTTCGCACTTTTTTCATCTGCTAAATCTACTTCTTTTTCTGTTTCTAACTCAGTTAACTCTGACTTTGCTTTTGCCTTTACAACGTAAGAACCCGGAAAATATGGACCAATTTCTTTTGAAGTTTTGTCATTAGACAATTCTACTTCTTTCTTATCATTCACATATATTTCTGCATTCTTCGCAGTTGTACTTACATTCATATAATACGATTTCATGCTAAATTTATACTTCGGATATAAAAACCATTCTTTTCCGTCTTCTATAATTTGTCCATCTTTAAACGATGCTTTATCACTTGCTAGTTTTTGATCCACTGTCTCTCTTTGTAAATAAGACAGCAGCTCTTTATTATATGAAGGGTTGTCTTTTAAATAACGGATATATGCCTTAATATCCTCTGCCTTAATCTTTAAGCTCGGATCATCTACCTTTACAAACTCATCAATTGCATTCGCATCTTTCTTTTGAAACGCCTCAATCATAACGTTTACTTGTTTTTCCTTTGAAAACTTGCTTGCACCAAATTTATATGCTCCGAACAATATAGCAAAAATAACAAGAAAACCTAGCAGTAAAAATATGTTCTTCTTACTTTTCACCGGCTTTGTTTCCCGTTGTATTTCTGAACGAGAAGAAGCTGTTTGATCAGCTATTTCTTCTATCTTACTTCCACACTCTGGACAAAAATTTAAATGGTCTGCAACTTTTTCATTACATATTCCACAAAACTTCAAGCGATTCTCCCCCTTATTTTTTTACCAACTTCATCCCAGCAAACACTAATACGTAAGAAAGAATAAAGCTACCTACTATTAAATACATCGTGCTACTTTGAATCGATAATAGCGGACCAGAAATCCCCGTAAATTCCTTCATAATTTCCTTACTACCTGAAGCTTCGATTTGGATTTTTGCTAATCCATTTACACAAAGCATCATCACAGTATAAACCGCACTAAACATCGCAATCGTTACATATATATTTTTAATTGGATATTGAGCTAATTTCATTCCAGCTCTAAATAGTAAGATACATGGTATTAAAATTAATAAACCCCACCAATGCATGTAGGAATTGAACTCATCCATATATTTAATTTCTTTAGCAGAAGCACCATTAGCAATTGCCACATCTTTTAAAGACGTACCATTTAATGATATGCCTGATGTATATGATAAATGTAACGGCCCTTTTCCTCCTGGATAGTTCTGTATTTCTTTCTCCATGTTCGCCCATTCAATTGCAGTTGGAGCAAAGTGAGCCATATTCCACATATACGGTGTTGCTTCTAATGAAATTAATGCTTTATATGTTTTCTCAGGGAAATCAATTGGTCCCATTGATTTTGAACTACTAAATAAAATCGTAATAAGTATAATACCAAATGTAATGATTAATCCTTTTAAAACAGTCACTACACTATAATAAATAGATGCTGCATATGGAACACTTTGACTAATTGCGGAAAGCATACGATGTGGTCCCGCTGCAATACTCATGCCAATAAAGCTAAATAATAAACCAAATATAATACCGTACAACAAACTAATAATATGAGAATAACTAACATTAATTGTCATTGTTTCATAGAATTGAGAAATCGTCGTAGAAGAACTTGCTACAAAACTTATAACACATAAAAAAATTCCATATACAATACCGATAATACATGCTGTTACTAGCTTCTCACGCCAAACAATAGACGGGGGTTTTTTCTCTACAAAAAAGCCAATTCCACCTAATATAAGTGCTGGAATAGTTAATAAAATGAACAATGGGACATGAAGAATAAATGACATTATGTATGTACCACTTCCACTGACTTCAAGACCCACTAAATGATACATTAAAATTAATGGCGCTATGCCAATGAAAGATTGATTAATGGTAGTCATATCCAGCATACCGTTCGTATTTGTAACCATCGTTCTCATTAAATCATTCATCGCTGCATCGATAATTAAACTACTAATCCAGCCAGCCAAAAACATGCATATAATTGCCAGACCACCACCAAGTAAGCCTTTTTTCAAAGCAATTCCAGATGAACCCACATTTAGTTGTACACCCTGGTCTGGTAATTTCGTTTTCATTTCTTTTTTCGTAATACCTACTAGTAAGGAATCGCCGCATTTCTCACAATATGTAGCAGTTTCTTTACTTTCCACTCCACAAGTTCGGCAATATTTTGAGTCTTTAGGCGCTAATATAATATGACTTGCTACACCACCTGTACTAGACCCATCATGCGTACAATAATTTGATACATCAGACTGTTCTAAACCACAAGTTTTACAATACATGTTCCTCACTCCTTACTTTGCTTCATACCACAAACTGGACAGAATATAGCTTCTGTTGCGATTTGTTCACTACATGAAGAACATGATTCATTTTCAACATTGTTTGTTTGAAGGAGTAACTCATTTTCTTTCCCGCACTGTCCACAAAATTTATCATTTAATGATAATGAGCCACCACAGCTACACTGCCCTTTCTGACCTTGATTCTGCAAATTAGCAATTTGCTTACGCATGTTATAAATAGCAATATCAAGCTCTTGTACCGGTTCTACAATTCCTTTCAATACCTCTATTCGAACTTCATCATTGCGCAGTTGCATATATGTAGTTTGACCAAGCTCCAACAAAATTTCAGTTTTCGCTTGTAACTTCTCCTGCGTAATTTTCTTTAGTTGTGCAACCTCTTGTGCAACTTGCAACTTCATCTTTCCTTGCTCAATTCCCTCTTGCAACTTGTTCATACCATTACCAAACTTCGCTTGTAAATCTGACACAATTTCCCCTCCTATAAATATATAGTAATATACGAAATTAACATTTTATATATTACCATGATTTTCAAGTTATGTAATCCAAATTTCATTTTTTCTGTTTTGAGCATTTTTTGTTTATAATGGTAAAGGAAAGAAATATGTGTACGGAGGAATATTATGCTGCAACACTCAATTACGAAAGATGAAATTATGATGATTGCGAATGAGTTCGTTCAAGGACTAGATCCACAGCAAACAGCTGATCAGGAACATGTCGCTACAGCTCGGCACCTATATCGTAGTGGTGTTGTCTATAACGTTGACTTTGATGGTTATACACTATCAGGAACTGTAGATGCGGAAGGCAACGTATATAGCGTTCATATTCCGATTCGTAACGTCGCTGAAAGCTATTGTGATTGCTTCGCACCAACACAATGTGAGCATATGCTCGCTGTATTACTATCTGCAGCGTCTAGTTTCGGGCAAGTAGGAGATGTATTAACTTTATTTAAAAATAATACGAAACCTTCCCTTCCCCCTATTCGAACTGCAAGACAAGTATTGCAATCATCAGCTTTTGAAGAAACTGACTATAAAAGTTGGGAATCATATTTTGAAAAAGAATATGATTCATTTAAAAAAGAACAAGCTCGGCTTACTTATAAACAAATGTATTTTCTTATGAGTATCTTTACAGATTTCTATACGAAACTTGAGCGGAAAGCTCCGCGTATCATTGCGATACATGAATTATTCAGGTTACACGCAGCACTTTACTGCTTTCAAAAATTATTAGAAGAAATTCAGGCATTCGAAGCAAACAAAACATATTCTTATCACCAACCTGTTAATGTCATTCGCCTATTTGTAGACAAAGTGGAATCCATCGTTCGGGACTTACAATCAGAAGCGATTCCTTCAGAGTCTGAAATAATTTTACAAGAAACAGCTCGTCTCGTTCATGAAGTATTCTTCTCTACCGACGCTTATACGCAAGAGCGATTTTTCATTTATCGTCACATATGGAGTGAACTTTTAAACAATAAAGAGAAAATACAAGAAGAAGAAAAACGAATCGATACGAAAATCAATCCACTATCTAAAGCGTTAGCGTCTTCTCATCTTCTCTTTTTAAATGACGAAGATCTACTAGCGATGGACTTACTAAAAAAACAGCCTGCTTCTGTTGTGAGTCTATACTTCTATTGGTTAGAAGAACTATTAAGTGCCATGCATTGGGATCGTGCAAAAAACTGGCTTTCCTTTACGTATAAACAAGTAAAGAAAACGATTCAAGATCACGAAAATACGATTTTCATAAAAGATGTCGTTCGGCTATTTGTAATCATGTATGAAACATATGCAACACATACAAATGAACAAGCTGGTTTCGAAATGATCTTACAAGAACTATTACCGTATAGTTTCACAAACTATGAACAGTACGTACTCGCGAAAAAACAGTATCGTACATGGGCAGAGCTTCATCTCCTATATGGATTTGAAGCAATTGAGCTGTTGAAAGAGCCACTGAAAGATATTGAAAAAGAAGCGCCAGAAGTGGCACTTCCTCTTTACCATCTTGCTGCTGTAGAGGCGATTGAAGAACGAAATCGTAAATCATATAAACGCGCAGTTCGTTACTTAAAGAAATTACGTACATTGTATAAACGATTAAAACGCACCGATGAATGGGATGCTTTCATTATTCACATCGCCAATCTCCATTCACGTCTGCGTGCACTACAAGAGGAATTACGGAAAGGAAAATTAATCGATGATCAATCAAACTGAAGTAACAATTAGGCTCCAGCATGTTAGTCAAGGTTGGTTCCTTTGGGGAGAAGATGACAGCGGTACTCCATTATCCGTAACAAGTTGGAAACGAAATGCATTCACATGGCACTCCACTTCTTTCTACGGTACTTCTCTAAAAGAAGCAACCTTCGAAGGAAAACAAGGTGTGCTCCTAACAAATGCACAAGCCTTTGAATACATTGCAAACAAACCGATGAATTCCTTTGCACATATGCAAATAAACGGACCTATTACAGCACTTACGAAAGATGCAAATGAATTATGGGACGCCTTTACGAGTGGTAGCTTCGTACCAGATATGAATCATTGGCCTAAACAGCCATCTTGGAAAGTTCAAAATACACCAATTGAAGATGACACATTAGCATCTCTTTTCTCAGCAGCAGTTAATGAAAGCATATTACAAGATAATCGCTCAAATGACGGCTGGGAAGATGCTAAAAGGCTATATGAACATTACGACTTTACGAAAAGACAATTGGAAACAGCACTACATGAAGAAGATTGGCTTCGAAAAATCGGTTATATTGAAGATGATCTTCCGTTTACAATCGGACTAAGACTACAAGAACCACAAGAAGAATTTGAAATGTGGAAGCTTGAAACAATTGTGACACCAAAGCGCGGGGCTCATCGCATATATGTATATGAAAACATCGATTCCTTACCGAAAAGATGGCACGATTACGAAGAACGGATTACAGAAACACAAGAAGGTTTTAGTAAGCTCATACCGTGGTTAAAAGAAGGAGATACATTCCGAAATGAGCTCTTTGAAACAGAAGCTTGGAACTTCTTAACAGATGCAAGCAACGAATTACTTGCAGCCGGCATTACAATTTTACTACCATCATGGTGGCAAAATTTAAAAGCAACAAAACCGAAATTACGTGTCCAGTTGAAGCAAAATACAGCACAAACACAATCGTTCTTCGGTATGAATACGCTCGTTAATTTTGACTGGCGCATTTCGACGAACGGCATTGATTTATCAGAAAGCGAATTTTTCGAGCTCGTTGAACAAAACAAACGTCTATTTAATATAAATGGTCAATGGATGCGACTAGATCCAGCCTTTATCGAAGAAGTAAGGAAACTCATGAACCGTGCCGATAAATACGGACTAGAGATGAAAGATGTCCTGCAGCAACATTTATCAAATACGGCTGAAACAGAAATTGTAGAAGATGATAGTCCGTTTACTGATATTGAAATCGAACTAGATGGATATTATGAGGAACTATTCCAAAAGCTGCTTCATATTGGAGATATTCCAAAGGTAGATGTCCCTACTTCACTAAACGCAACACTTCGTCCGTATCAACAACATGGTATTGAATGGTTATTATATTTACGAAAGCTTGGATTTGGAGCATTGCTAGCTGACGATATGGGACTCGGGAAAAGTATTCAAACAATCTCTTACTTACTATATATAAAAGAAAACAATCTCAAAACAGGCCCTGCATTAATCGTAGCGCCGACATCTGTTCTTGGAAATTGGCAAAAAGAATTTGAGCGTTTCGCACCGAATTTATGTGTCCAATTACATTACGGAAGTAATAGAGAGAAGGGCAATTCATTTGAAGATTTCCTTCAATCAGCAGATGTTGTATTAACATCTTATGCATTGGCTCAACTCGATGAGGAAGAACTGACTTCATTATGCTGGGATGCTGTTATTTTGGATGAAGCACAAAATATTAAGAACCCACATACGAAACAGTCGAAAGCAGTACGAAACTTGCAGGCAAATCACAAAATCGCTTTAACTGGTACACCAATGGAAAATCGCCTCGCTGAACTTTGGTCCATTTTCGACTTTATTAATCATGGATATCTCGGAAGCTTAGGACAATTCCAACGCCGCTTCGTCACACCGATTGAAAAAGATCGTGATGAAGGAAAAATCCAGCAAGTCCAACGGTTTATCTCACCATTTTTACTGCGCCGAACGAAGAAAGATCAAACAGTCGCATTAAATTTACCAGATAAACAAGAACAAAAAGCTTACTGTCCTCTTACTGGTGAACAAGCTTCCTTATATGAACAACTTGTTCAAGATACACTGCAAAATGTAGAAGGATTAAGCGGAATTGAAAGACGCGGCTTTATCTTACTTATGTTGAACAAGCTAAAACAAATTTGTAATCATCCTGCTCTTTATTTAAAAGAAGAAGAACCACAAAATGTCGTTGAACGCTCTATGAAAACAAAAACGTTAATGGAGCTCATCGAAAATATAAAAGATCAAAATGAAAGTTGCCTCATCTTCACTCAGTACATCGGCATGGGAAACATGCTAAAACGTGTGCTAGAAGAACAATTTGGCCAGCGTGTCCTCTTCTTAAACGGTAGTGTACCGAAAAAAGATCGTGACAAGATGATTGAGGAGTTCCAAAACGGAACGTATGACATTTTCATCTTATCCTTAAAAGCTGGCGGAACAGGATTAAACTTAACTGCTGCCAACCATGTCATTCACTACGATCGTTGGTGGAATCCAGCTGTGGAAAATCAAGCAACAGACCGCGCATATCGCATTGGTCAAAAAAGATTTGTTCATGTTCACAAACTCATTACAACAGGAACATTAGAAGAAAAAATCGATGAAATGCTAGAAAGAAAACAATCTCTAAACAATGCGGTCATCACAAGTGATAGCTGGATGACTGAACTATCAACAGACGAACTAAAAGAATTACTTGGTGTATAAAGTGAAACTTGAATCAGCCCTCACCAATCGGGCTTTTTCGGGAAGTTTTACTACCTGCAAAAAAGCGCTAATCTCGAAATGAGATTAGCGCTTTTTTCTATTCCAAAACCAATTACTTATTATAATTCCCGTTAATCCGCCGCACGTATCAAGCAATGAATCTTGCCACATTGGTGTACGGTCCCCCGTATACCATTGGTGAATTTCATCAAATGTTGCATAACCCGCAACGAAAAGAATGGCATATATAAAACATCTTTTCCTCGAATGACCTGATCGATGAAAAGCGTAATAAATCAATGAACCTAGCATAAAGAACACCATAAAATGAGCACCTTTACGAAGGAAAAACTCAATAAATCCGCCTACACCTTTATTCGCAATACTAACAGGGGTTCCTCCACCATAATCAATAGATACCCATGAAAAATGCTCTTTTACAAATTCAACATTTACATATTGTTCAATATCTGAACGCATATCCTGCTTTTTATATGGTTGTGCCGAAGAATAGAAAATCAGCCCCATCCATAGTAATACAGGAATCCAAAATAACCATTTACGATTCATTATCCAGAATTCTCCTCTCTTAATCTTTTAAGGGTACCAAAAAAAAGAAAAAATTTCACGCCAAAACATGACATTTACGCCCTATTTATAAAGTGAAAGGAGGTGATACACATGGCAATTGAAACAATCGTAATGGATTTAACTTTACGTCTTGTCTTAAACAACGGATTAGATAAGAACGGCAAAACAGTTTTCAAGAGCAAACAATTTAAACGTGTTAAAACAAATGCGAGCTTAGATCAAGTACACAACGTAGCTCATACTCTCGCTTCCTTACAAGCATCACCACTTCACTCTGTGCAACTTGTAAGCACATCAGATCTTTCTAAACTATAAAGTAAAACTTCAGATCAGTGGGGATTTTATTCATCCCTACTGATTATTAGCCCGCAATTTAATCGGCAGACCCGAATCCCGTAAATAGCGGGATAAATACAAAGGAGGGAATAACACATGCAAGTACTAGAGTTAATTTTTGCGAAAGAAGATGGAAAAACAGTCGTTTTTTCGATCGATACGCCCATCACACCAATTGATGCACAAGTCGTAAATCAAGTAATGGATACAATCCTTGCCTCATCTGTATTTTCATCCATTGATGAAAATACAAGAAAAAAGGGAGCTCGCCTTGTAGAAAAAAATGTATCTGAAATTCCAATTACTCTATAAAATGAAAAAGACGAATCTGCATCATTTTGCAGATTCGTCTTTTTTCTTCGGCATTTCAATCGGAATAAAAATCTTTGAAAAACCGACGCATACATACTTATAATGTTCTTCACCTATATCAAACTCAGTCGTATATGTTGAGAAGAATATATAATCATTTCGCTTCGTATAATGATCAATTAATAACCCAACTTGTGGCTCAACATACTTTTTCGCTAACTTTTTACCGGCCGATGCCAAGTCGCCAAGGAGACCCTCTTCATTCTCTTTTTGAACTTCATCTAGCTTCTTACTCACATCATTACGCTTCATAAATTGCTTCGCTGCCCATTCTGTATATTCTCCTTTACTCGGATTACTGTTTGCTAAATATACTAGGAGGATGACAACTAAAGCCATAATAATATACTTTTTCTTCATACTATATCACCGCCTACTCTTTTCTATTTTCATATATATGTACAAGCGATGCAAATTAGAAAGACTATCACCTATTGATTGTAAACGAATAGCCAAAATTTACAATATGAAATAGAATATTAACAACCAATTTACTTAATTTATATATAATTATATTCAGAATGAAAATTATAAGGGAGGATATAGAATTATGGATAATGAAAACAACATTTTTATTTCTAGTTCTACAATGATGCTTGAACCATGTAAACACCCTTATTACCGTACAAAAATCATCGACAGTAGCGGAAACCATCTTTACTCCTGTCAGACTGCTCTCCAACTTATACAGAAATCTTGTCTAACAAATATTCATTCTACCTATCAAGGGAGACGTAATGCCGTAAAAACAAAATTTAAATTTAAACAAAACGTTCCAATTCCGATCAATCATAGAGAATATATTTGCGCTTTCCCAACAGAATCTCCTGCTTCTCCAAATTGTATTTGGCTTTTCTTCAAACATGTTCATACAATAGAGTTTTTCAAAAAAGCTAAACAAGCTAAAATTCATTTTTCAAACGGAGCTACCGTAACGATACAAATTAGTTCCCATAAGCTAAGTCAGCAATTATGGAAAGCTGGATATGTATTATCCCAAATGAACATGCAAGATTCATCACCTTAATAGCAAATAGAATGGAAGGTAGTATTTCCTTAACTTCCATTCTATTTGCTATTTTTATCCTCTTACACTATCTCGCATTTTCTCGAGTGCTTGCCGATACATCCATCTTACTTGATAATATGTCATTTCCGTCTCTAAAGCGATTTCTCCCATCGTCTTTCCTACAAAAAAACGTTCAAAAATAATATACTTCTCCTTCTCATCTAACACACTCATAAAATCCTTCACTCTTATTTCAACATCTTCAAAATGAAAAATATCCTCATACTCACCTACACATACACATCTTTCTTGTACAGTAGATTCTTTCTTCAATCTTTCTAATATATAACCACGCACCGTTACAAGTGCGTATGCAGGGAAATACCCTTTCTTTGCATCAAATCTTTCATACGCATGCCAAAGACCAATTAAACCACATTGATAATACTCTTCATAATCTTGGCGAATACCTAATTTCTTTATTTGATTTACAATCATTCCTTCATACAAAACAACTGCCTCTTTAAAAGTCGCTGGCTTCACACAGTACCCGTTTCTAAAAGGTATACCTTTCTAGTATTCCGCGGTACCTTCACAATATAAAAATAAAGAAAAGATTTCACTGTGAGTAATTTCAAATACTACCGACGGAATTTGAAATTACACTAGAGAGTATTTGAAATTTTGTTGGTGGTATTTGAAGTAAGGGTAAAAATAAAAAAGGTGACTCCTTTGAAGAGTCACCTTTTTTAAATAATATGTTATGCACCAAAGCCGCTTACTAAACCTCTTACAACGCCTAATGCAATTGTTAGGATAAAGAAGATTACAATTAAAATCGTAGCTTGTTTCTTACTTAAACCAGCTACAATATGTAAGCCTAGTCCTGTTAGAATGAGGCTCCAAATATTAAAAATTTCAATTGAAGAGGCAATTCCATGTGCTACTGTCCCTTGTTCAAATAAAGGAGCTAAACTTGTATAAACATCAGTGCCATTTCCATCAAAAATAAAGCCTAATCCTGCATTTAACAATCCGCCGATATAATAAACCAGATTAGCATATAAGTAAATCGACAATATTTTCATGTACGGTGTATCATTGCTCATAAACATCATAATAATTTTATAAAAACCTGCCGCAATAAAGAGACCTATAGGTGTTCCTAATAGACCAACAAGTGCGCCTCCACCAAGGGTAAATCCTTTTACCATTGCCCCTGCTTCACCATTTAATTCTTTTGCCAATTCTGGAGTACTAATTAATGTTAAGTAAGACACTGCTGTTGCTATAATCGTTCCTAATATAACAAATAAGAAAAATGCCCCCCAAACCGGACTTTTCGTCTTCATTCTCTCAAATTGCTCACCTGGAGAAGTAATCATTCCTAATAATGATGGCTTCTTCGCACCTACATCTTGCGTATTAATATTTGCTTCCATTATAACGCCTCCTTCTATTTATATAACCCGTTCTAACGGGCGGTTCACTTCCTCACGCAAGAGGCTACGAACCGCCCATTAGAACGGTAATGTGTAGTTCTACTACACTATTAATTACTCATAACGCAATGCTTCAATTGGATCTAATTTCGCAGCTTTATTTGCTGGAATTAATCCGAAAATAATACCGAGTGTCATCGAGAACAGTACGCCTCCAACAACAACTTCCCACGAAACGAGCGGTGGCCATTTTGCGAATGTGGAAACGATATATGCTCCGCCGTACCCAAGACCAATTCCGATTAAACCACCTAGAAGTGTTAACATAACAGCTTCAATTAAAAACTGTAATAAAATTTTACTACGTGTTGCCCCGAGTGCTTTACGTACACCAATTTCACGTGTACGCTCCGTTACAGATACAAGCATGATGTTCATAACACCAATTCCACCAACGACTAATGAAATACCAGCAATACCACCGATGATCATTGTCATAATACCGGTCATCTTCGAAATACCTTCTTGAATTTCTTTTAAATTCATAACTTCATATTTACCAGTTGCATCAGTCGGTTTACGACTGTTTAAGACATCTGCAGCTTTTTTACCTGCTTTTTCTAGATTATCTACATTTTTTGCTTGAACAGAAATGTTTTGAATTTCATCTTTTCCATACAGTGTCGGCCATAATGAAATTGGAACTAGTGCTTCTGATGGTCCCATTCCCATAAACTCATTATCTGATTTGTAGACACCGATAATTTGCATCGGTTGACCTTTCATTTCAATAATTTTACCGACTGGATTGGCATCCTTAAACACCTTTTCTTCCATTTGTTTACTAATCATAACAACGTTATTACCTTGATCCACATCTGATTCTTGTAAAGAACGTCCCTTTAACAACTTTACTTTATTTACTGCAAAGTACTCGCTATCTAATCCAGTAATACTCACCATTTCTTTTTTATCTTCAATATCAAGTGGTTCCATGCTGGAATTTGTTGTTACCACATGTGCGATTTCTGGAATTTTTTTAATTTCAAAAATGTCTTCTTCAGTTATCTTCGGTGCTTCTACCATTCCCATACCGAAAGGATCATTTATATCTGCACTATAATGAATCGGAACCGTTTGATTACCTGCCCCAACAAACTGCGATTTCAATGCAGCTTCCCCGCCTTGCCCAATCGCAACGACAGTAATAATTGAACCTACCCCGATAATAATACCGAGCATCGTAAGAGCTGAACGCAATTTATGAGCTAAAATAGAAGAGAGGGCAATTTTTATACTATCTAGTAAACTCATACCGCACACCTTCTATCTTCTGTAACTTTCCCGTCCCGCAGTACAATGCGGCGGGAAGAATACGCTGCTACTTCCTCTTCATGCGTAACCATAACAATTGTTGTGCCTTCTGCATTAAGCTTCGTGAAAATATCCATAACTTGTTCACCAGACTTCGTATCAAGTGCACCAGTCGGTTCATCGGCCATAATGAACGTTGGATTATTTGCAATCGCTCTTGCAATCGCTACACGCTGCTTCTGTCCACCTGATAACTCATTCGGTAAATGATGCACGCGATCTGCCAATCCAACTTTACCTAACGCCTCCAAAGCGCGCTTACGACGCTCCGCTTTCTTCACACCACCATATACGAGCGGAAGCTCAACATTTTCCACCGCGGAAAGACGAGGCAGTAAATTAAAGTGCTGAAATACAAACCCAATATATTCATTACGAATTAAAGCAAGCTTTGACTCGTCTGCTGTTAAGATATTCACGTCATTCAGCTTATATTCGCCTTCTGTTGGACGATCTAAGCAACCAATAATATTCATAAGCGTTGACTTACCAGAACCAGACGGTCCCATAATCGAAACGAACTCACCGCTCTGAATCGTTAAACTAATACCATGCAAAATCGGCACCGCCAATTTTCCTTGATAATATGTTTTAGCAATATTATTTAACGTAATCATTTCTCTTTCACTTCCATTCCGTCATACACATCGTCGGAAGGATTTTTAACCACCTTTTGCCCCACTGTTACGCCTTCTACAACCTCTGTCCAGTCTCCATCAGTAGAACCTTTTTTCACATTTTGTTTACGAAGCTTCCCTTTTTCCTCAACATAAACAAATGCATCATCGCCTTTTTCTACAATGCTTTTACTTGGAACAGCAATCATCGTCTTATTCTCTAAGTTTACTTGCAGAGAAACGTGGTAACCTGGAGATAAACCATCTTGATTATCAAGACTTGCTTTATATGTATACTGAGACATATTTTGAGTTGCTTCACCCATGCCGCCAGCTTGCGCCATCTCTGCACTCGTTGGGAACTCACTTACCTCTGTAATCTTACCTGTCCACTTCTTCTTATTATTTGCTTTCGCTGTTACAGTGAATGTTTGATCCTTTTGAATTTGTGACTTCTGAAGCTCAGTTAACGTACCTTGAACTTGGAATGGGTCTTTAGAAGCTACTTGTAAAAACGATTTTCCTTGACCACCTAACGCTTGAGATGAACTTTGTGCCGCATCTTTATCTAACTTTTGAACAACACCAGCGAAATTACTATAAATCGTAAGCTCTTTCTGCTTTTTACTTAACTCTTCTTTCTGCAACTTCCCTTTTTCTTTCTCAAGGTCAATTGTTTTTTGCCCTATCTCTAACTCGTTTATTTGCTCGTCCATCTGATCTGTTACTTCTTTCCCAGCTCCGCTATCTTTCGCCTTCTTAATTTCTTTCTTCAATGAATCAATCTTCTTTTTCCCTTGATCATAACGCATATCCGCCATCTTCTGATCAAGCTCAGCTTGCTTCATTTGAAGATTAATCTCTTCATTATCATAAGAGAATAACTTCGTGCCTTTCTCTACCTCTTGCCCTTCTTTTACCTCAATATCTTTCACTTTCCCTTTGGCCGGATCTGCATAGAAGCTTTCAATATTACCAGGCTTCACCTGACCAGAAATTAACTTCGTATTATTAAGCTTTCGCTCCGTTACCTTCTCAAAACTTACAGCATCAGCATTTGTTGATGCTCCTTTCTTCTTACCTTGCATAACAAAAATATTAATTGCTGCTACAATAACAATTAGTGCAATAACCCCAATAATAATCCATTTCTTCTTCTTGTTTGGAGTACGAACCGTATTTGGTAACATATTCTCGCTCCCTTTTATAACTTAATAGTTTAATATAAAAATTGTATAAAACTTTCTGAAAACAGATTACATATTATTACATTATTTTTACAAAGTTTTACACATCCATTTATATTGTAACAAAAATTCCAATGATTAGAAATATGACATTATATCTTTTAAGATAGATTTAAGGAAAGGAAAAAGAGCAATTTTAATTGAATAGAAGCCATTCTTTATTAACAAACTTCTTGCCAAAATGAATCATTAAAATCATTTTCCTAATTGCATCAGCGCTATTTTGTCATATATATTTGACATTTCATCTATTCAATTATAAAATGTCACATATAAATGACATTTCGGTACACGAGGTCTACAACCATCAATGGGAGGGTTATATTTGAATAACGTTAAACAATATCGAAAATCTGAAGGGCTATCGCAACTAGAGTTAGCTAAAAAAGTTAACGTGGCGAGACAGACAATAAATTTAATTGAAAACAACAAATATAATCCCTCTTTAGCCTTATGTATCGAATTAGCAAAAGAACTAAAAACAGATTTAAATAGTCTATTTTGGGAGGGAGATTAAATGATGAAAATTGAATGGAAAGAAAGAGTTTATAATAGTTTTGTTGGAACACTAAGTGAGAGAGATGAATACCAAAAACAAGAAATCAATAAAGAGTTATCTGTAGCTGGAATTGGTTTGTGGTGGTTAAATATGTTGGTAATGCTTATTATGTTACTTGTTGATACTATGAATCACACAATATCTATAGGGACAATATTCATTTTTCTATCTAATATGATTTACGCTAATTACTTAGCCTTTAAATTCAAGAAAAAAGGTTTAAGTGATACTGAATGTGCAACAAAAGAAGAATATTTACAACACAAGAAAAAATTAAGAAAAGCTGGCTTAAAAGCAGGTGTGCTTTGGGGCTTTCAAATGTTTGTTTTTATGAATTATATCCTTCCCTATGTAGGTTCAGAAGAAATCTCTATTTCTTTATTTGATGTTGTGCTTTGGGGTTGCGCTGGCGGATTTTTCGGTATAACCATGTATCTATTTGGTTTATGGAATCTAAAAAAATTATATTAATTAACAAAAATCATTTATATATTAAACTGCAATTTTACATACTTTTTGTTTTTTCTAATATAAAAGCTATCCAATCACACACAATTGGATAGCTTTTCAAACAAAATATTACGCTACTTTAGGATCTTTTCTCTCATGTCCACGTTGAACAATAAATAAGAAGATTGTTGATAAAACCGCTCCTGTTAATAGTAAGATGAAACAACCATCCCAGCCAGAACGATCAACAATAACACCAATTGCTGCGTTAGCTACAAGACTTCCGCCTACATAACCGAATAAACCACACATACCAACTGTCGTACCTACTGCAAATTTCGGTACTAATTCCATCGCACTTAAACCGATTAAGAACTGTGGTACATAAATTAAACAACCGATAATAGAAACTGCAATACTTACAACAAGTACGCTAGTTGCTTGCCAATATATAAACGTACCAATAACAACGCCAACCATACTAATAATACATAATGGCATACGTTTTCCTTTAAATAATTTATCACTTAAAAAACCAACGATTAATGAACTTGGAATTGCCATACCTTCAAAGATTGCATATGCCGCATGCGCTTCTGCTTTTGAAAATCCTTTAACTGTCGTTAAATAAAGCGGAACCCAGTTAATAACACCGAAACGAATTAAATAAACAAAAGCATTCGCAATACATAAGAACCATACAAATTTATTTTTCACTACATACTTCATTAAAATTTCTTTTGGTGACATCTTGTTAGCATTATCTGCTTTTTCAAGATTTTCATAGTCATTACGATACTCATCAATTGGAGGAAGACCTTCAGATTCTGGTGTATCCTTCGCATTAATCCAAACAAGAACTGAAATTACCATTGCGATAATTGCAGGGAAAATAAACACGCCGCCTTGCCAATGGTTTTCACCAAAAATACCTACACCAATTCCGACAAGTGGTGGCACAAGCATTCCACCAACGTTATGTGAAATATTCCAAAGACCTGTTTTCGTACCACGTTCTTTCTTTGAGAACCATTTCGTCATAACAATACTACAAGGTGGTGCTCCCATACCTTGTACAATACCGTTAACAACAAGTAATGTAACAATCATCCCAAATGATGATGCAAAGCCAAAACAAATATTTACAAGCCCTGATAAGAATAAACCGACTGCGATAAAGCGCTGGGCGAAAGCTTTATCTGATAAATTCCCCATAAAGAACTTACTAAATCCATAAACGATTGCCATTACTGAACCTAGTAGACCAATTTCAGCTGTACTAAAACCATATTCTTGTACTAAGTACGTACTTGATAACGTAAAGTTACTACGAACTAAATAATAAGCAGCATATCCAACTGAAATCCCGATTAACACACGAATACGTAGTAATCGATATACACGGTCGATCATATCCGCTGGCAATCTTTCAATTGCAGGTGCTGGATTGAGCCATTTAAACATATATTTTCGTCTCCTTTTCTCACTTCAGAGAGAGACGCTGTCTATTCCATATCTCGATTATCCCGCTATTTGATATATTTTGGTTCGTCCTTCTAACCGGCTGTCCTTCTATTTCTTTCTCATTCTTCGCAAACATCGTTGGTACGCCAAACGACACTTTTTCTAAAATGTGACCCGCTTCTTCTGATAAACAATAATCAATAAATAAATCCGCAATAATACCACTCGGTGCACGTTTTAGTTTAGAAATCGCATTAACGGATAACCCTGTTTGCTCAGGTTCGTTACTTAAAATAGGAAAGCCTTGTTTTTGAAGCATTCTCTGATCTCCCATAAAGTTGATGCCTATCATATATTCACCGCTCGCAACAAGTTCTGCTGGGATATAACCATTCACTGTTACTTCTCCAACTTGTTCTGCCAGATTCTTCACATATTCCTTCGCTTCCTCTTCACCTAACGTATCAATAAGTGATTGAAAAAACGTATATGCTGTACCTGAAACATTTGGATCGGGCATGACAATCTTTCCTTTATATACTGGATTCAATAAATCTTTCCATCTTAACGGATACGAGAGACCGAGCGGCGCTATTTCCTCGTTCCACCGCTCTTTATTAATCGCAATTGCTAGCTTCTCCACTTCATAACCGTACCAATAACCATCTTTATCTTTAACAGTCTTTGAAATACGATTTGCATGTTGGCTTATCACAGGAATAGAAAGATTTTTTTGCTTCATCATTTGATGCGCATCTACTGTACCGCCAATAATAATATCCGCCTTCGGATTTCCAGCTTCTTCTTCCACTCTACGAAGAAGTTCTTCTGTTGAAAGACGAATAAACTCATACGTACATCCGCGTGGCTTACAAAATGATGAAAGTAACGCTTCACCAACTTCCTCACGAGCCGCTACATACGCAACAATATGACGGTCATCCAAAATAGGGAGACCATTTTTACTATATTTAATAGAGGTTGTATCTCGAGAGCAACTAGACATCGCTCCTCCAATTACTAGCAAAAAGAAGAAAAAGGCTATCTTTCTCATGACGCATTCTCCTTTACGAATAACTCTGCTAGAGAGCCTTTCATATACATGACATTCCCGTTATTATCACCGAGATATTGCACCACAAAGTACGATGGATACACAGAAATCGTAAGAATATCTTCACGATCATTCTTTACACGCTTACCTGTTTTATAAGCTGTAATATAAGCAATCGGTTCATTCTGCGATTGTAATAACTTCTGAATTTCTCCGTAATCTGTAATTTGCTTTGCGTACCGAATAGAATCAAGTATGTGCGTAAGATTGATAGTACGTACCACATCACCTTGACGTACTACGACATCCTTTGCTGAAGCAAAGAAATCACTAATACGCTCTGGCGTGTAATACAGGCTTAATAAATACGTTTGAAGTGCTGAAATCATCGGATCCATGCCATTCTTTCCGTATACATTTTCCCCATACTGGAACAAGTCACCTACTGCAAAAGTACGCTTATGTCCATTCAAGTACGTTACTTCTCCAGTAAATACTTGTTCTTGGCTCTTAACGCCCTCAGGTTCTATTCGAATTCGGTCAAAGAATGAAACAATCGTATGCAAACGAACTTCATCCGTTACAACAATTTCTCCCCACTTTTCATGTCTTACTTTCACTTCAATTGGAAGAGATTCATTCACCCTTTGTAAAACGGCTTGTTTATCATTTACAATGTTGATTCGATTATAGATTTGCTTCTCCATAACATAAAACAAAACAAGAGAGACAATCATACAAATGACAAACATAAGAATTTGAAATGATAGCCTTTTCATTTCTGCCTACCTCCAAGATAAAAAAACGTTGTTTCGAAAATACCGCATAATTGTTTCATAAATGTATCATTTAACCGCTTTCAAGTTTTTTATGTCTTCCATCCTTCTCGGAAGCAAAAATGTAATGAATATTGTAGTACCTATTTCTTCACTACTCTCAATACGCATGCTTCCGCCCTGCTTATTCATAATCTCCTGACAAATATATAAACCATAACCATTCCCGTAACTAGAAGGAAGTGCCTTTCCTTTCGGAGACTCATTCCACTCTGCAAGCACCACTTCATCTATACCGATCCCATCATCATGAACAAAAACCTTCGCCTCATGCTCATTTATAATTACATTCATACGAATGTGCGAAGCATCACTATACTTAATTGCATTATCAAGCACATTTAAGAAAATTTGCTTCGTCTTATCAAAATCCGCAACAACATGTACATCCGTTAACTCATTTATCACTTCAATTTCAAACTGATTTAGACGAGGTTTCACAATTGAAACTGCTTCTTCTGCCAATTCCTTTATGTTTACAACTGTAGGAGACACTTCAAACGTACTCGTCCCATATTTCGAAGACTTAAGCAGTTCCTCTACAAGTGATAATAAACGCTCACTTTCCACCGCCACATAACGAAGACTTTCCTGTACATCTTCTTTCGATTGTAACTTTGGAATTAAATCAACATAACCGATAATTGCCGTTAGCGGTGTTTTTAGCTCATGCGTAATGCGGTCTAGGAAATCCTTCTGCTTCTCTTTCTCCTCCTGCAATTGCTTAATATGCAGCTCAATTCCATCAGCCATCGCGTTAAAAGATGCTGAAAGCTGAGCGATTTCCACGTACTCATTTAACTCAATCTTACTCTTATAATCACCATTCGCAAGCCGCTGTGCCATTTGTCTCAACTGATCAATTGGTTTATGAAGAGACTTCGCCAAACGAATCGCAAAGAAAATACCGGTTGCTACTAGGCAAAGAGATGTCATTAAGAACGTCCAGCTCACATTCGTTAAAACTTCCTTCTCACCCGTTAACTCATTTATAAAACGAATACTTCCAATGACATCGTTTCCATAATAAACCGGGCTTGAAAACAAAAGAATAGGAGCTGGATCCGCCTCCTCAAAAACGTAAGACTTCTTTCCCTTCAAGGAACTCTCAATGTCGATGTTACGGTGAAGCAATGCTCCTTTTTGTGTATCTGCAACAACATCGCCATTCTTCCCGATCATCTGCACACGGACATCCATACGCTTCGCTAAATACGACGCAATTAAAAGTGAATTAGGACCAAGCGTATCCACTTCTGCTTCCTTCTCTAAATAATTCATCGTATAAATTTGTGCTTCTACACTTAACTTTTCTAAAGAATCTGCTGCGTTATGATACATATTCTTTTCTAACGTAATATAAACAACTGCATATAAAAGAACAAAAATCGGAATTAACAGCCCAACTATTCCAAACACCATATTTCGCTTTAAAGACATACCATCACCACTCAACAATCCAGTTTATAGCCAACGCCATAAATTGTCTTAATATATTCTCCGCTCGTACCAAGCTTCTTTCGAAGTCTCTGCACCATAATATCAACTGCTCTCGTATTTCCGATATACTCAAACCCCCATACTTTCTCAAGTAACTCATCCCTCATAAACACACGCTGCGGATTTGAAACAAATAACTGACATAAATTAAACTCTCGGTACGTTAACTGAATCTCTTGTCCACTCACATGTACCTTTCTTTCCTTAGGACAAATCACTATCTCTCCAGCCTCAATTACTTCATGACTTACAGCGGTCTCCGTCTTCTTTACACGCCGCGCCATATTCTTAACCCGAAGAATAAGCTCCGCATAATTAAACGGCTTCGTCACATAATCATCAGCACCAAGCTGCAAGCCAAGCAACTTATCATTCATCTGACTCTTTGCTGTTAACATAAGCACCGGAATATCCCTATCCCTCTCACGGAACAAACGAAGCAACTCATACCCATCCGTATCCGGAAGCATAACATCCAAAATCAATACATCCGGCCCTTCATTCCATCGCTCTAAAGCTTCTCTCCCATCAGCCGCTGCCAATACTTCATAACCTTCCATCTCCAACTGCATCCGAATCAAATTACGAATACTCGATTCATCATCAACCACAAGTATTTTCATTACTCTCCTCCTTCCATCATGTATTATAGTACAGTTTAGTATAGCAAAAATCCTATAAAAAAAGAGAGGGTATTGTCGAACATATTTTGTCGACGATACCCTCTCTTTCACTTATTATATTTATTTAGCATATCCATTCGGTTGCTTTTGATGCCAATTCCAAGCATGCTCAATAATTGTTTTCACATTTACATACTTAGGATCCCATCCTAACTTCTCTTTCGCTTTCTGAGAAGAAGCAACTAAACGTGCTGGATCGCCCGCACGGCGCGGTGCTACCTCGGCAGGAATTTCATGATTTGTAACTTCGCGAACTGCATCAACAATTTCTTTTACACTGAAACCATTACCATTTCCTAAGTTATAGAAATCACTCTCTCCGCCGTTTTGTAAATCCTTAAGCCCTAAGAAATGAGCTGCCACTAAATCTTCAACATGAATATAATCACGGATACAAGTACCGTCTGGTGTATTATAATCATCACCAAACATCATAATCTTCTCACGTTGACCTAAAGCCACTTGCAACACAAGAGGAATTAAATGTGTCTCTGGGCGATGATCTTCCCCAATAATACCATTTGGAGTCGCACCAGCCACGTTAAAGTATCTGAAGATCTTATAACGTAAATTAGAAGCTTGGCTATACCAATGAAGCATCTTCTCGATTGCTAACTTCGTCTCTCCATACGTATTCGTAGGATTTGTCATCGTTTCTTCAGTAATAAGATCAACATCTACCTCACCATACGTTGCCGCAGTAGAAGAGAAAATGAACTTATCTACCTTAAACTCATCCATTACCTCTAATAAACAAAGTGCACCATACACATTGTTATTATAATATTGAAGGGGCTTCTCCATACTAACCCCAACTAAAGAATCAGCTGCAAAGTGCATAACCGCCTCAATATTTTCTTGTTTAAAAACATCCCTTAAAAAGGCTTTATCACGAAGGTCGCCATTATAAAACTTTGCGCCTTCCGTAATTGCATCTTCATGACCAGTTTGCAAGTTATCTACTACTACTACAGATAAACCTTCGTCTACTAATTTTTTCACAGCGTGAGAACCGATGTAGCCAGCTCCGCCACAGATTAGGATTGAGTTCATTTTCTTCCTACTTTCTATACATCTAACCTTGTAAATTAAGAGTCGTTAACTCTAATAGATTAAATCATAATCATTTGGCTCAACGTTTTTTACAATTCACTATCTATGTATCCATTTTTATTATTTGATTGCCATTTCCAAGAATCTGCACACATCTCTTCTAATCCGCGTGTTGCCTCCCAGCCTAATTCACGCTTTGCTTTCGATGCATCAGCAAAACATACTGCCACATCACCTGGGCGACGTTCTGTAATTTTATAAGGAACTTTCTTGCCCGAAACTTTTTCAAACGCTTCAACCATCTCTAGCACACTATAGCCCATGCCTGTGCCCAAGTTATAAGCATCTACTCCTGTTGTACTCAATACTTTCTCAAGCGCTTTTACGTGACCACTTGCTAAGTCTACAACATGAATGTAATCACGGACTCCCGTTCCATCCTTCGTTGGATAGTCATTTCCGAATACACTTAATTCTTTTAACTTACCTACTGCTACTTGCGTTACGTATGGCATTAAGTTATTTGGGGTTCCATTTGGATCTTCTCCGATACGCCCACTCTCGTGTGCACCAAATGGATTGAAATAACGAAGTAATGCGATACTCCATTCTGCATCTGCAAATGCTACATCACGCATAATTTGCTCAATCATTAATTTCGTTTGACCATATGGATTTGTTGCACTTAATGGAAATTCCTCCGTAATCGGTGACGTTTCCGGGATACCATATACAGTTGCAGATGAACTAAAGATCATTTTCTTAACATTATGTTTCTGCATTACTTCACATAGCACTAACGTGCTTGTAATGTTGTTATGATAATATGTTAATGGAATCGCTACTG